>JBBRIN010000549.1:0-3416 GCA_038221115.1 Tepidisphaerales bacterium | reverse complement strand
TCGCGTCTATCTCGATCTCATCGGCCTCAACCCCCCGCCCGACGAACTCACCGCCTTTGAAGCCGACGCGTCACCTGACGCCTACGAAAAGGTCGTCGACCGACTTCTCGCCGACCCGCGCTACGGCCAGCGCTGGGCGCGCCACTGGATGGATATCTGGCGCTACAGCGACTGGGCCGGGTACAAGGCCGAAATCCGCGACAGCCAGCCCCACATCTGGCACTGGCGCGACTGGATCGTCGAGTCGCTGAACGCCGACAAGGGGTACGACCGCATGTTGCTGGAGATGCTCGCCGCCGACGAGCTTTCGCCGGGCGACGATTCGGCGCTCCGCGCCACCGGCTTTCTCGTCCGCAATTACAAGCTCCTCTCGCGGGAGCAGTGGCTCGAGGACACGCTCAACCACACTTCCCGCGCTTTCCTCGGCCTCACCGTCCACTGCGCCAAGTGCCACGACCACAAGTTCGACCCCATCTCCCAGGAAGACTACTACCACCTCCGCGCCGTCTTCGAGCCGCACAACGTCCGCATCGACCCGCTCCCCGGCGCGCCCGACAAAACCAGGGATGGCCTCCCTCGCGCCTACGACAAAGATCTCGCCGCGCAAACGCTCTTGTTCACCCGCGGCGATGAACGCATCCCCGACACCAAGCGCGGCCCCCTCGCCCCCGCTGTCCCCCCATCGCTCGGGGGAACGCTGAAGGTTGAGCCGATTCACCTCCCTGCCTCGGCCGCCCATCCTTATCGCCGCGACTTCGTCCGCTCCGACCTGCTCGGCGAAACCAGCCGCGCGTTTGAGCAGGCGCGGATGAAGTACACGCCCATCAAAGACAACGATAAGCTCCCTCCTCGGCAGCGGAGTGAGGCGGAGGCAAGTCTCACGCTCGCCAGGGCAAAACATGAATCCCTCGCTGCCGTTTGTCGCGCCGAAGTACTGGAAGATGCCGGAGGCAAGGAGACTGCCGAGTGGAAACTCGCCGCGACCGAAGCCCTCGCCGCCCAGCGCCGGCTGGCGCTCTCCGAGTCGTCGTTCACGCTGATTTCCACGCAGAACGCCGTCGATGATGCGATGCAGCGTCTGGACGCCGCCAACGCCGCCGCGGTTGTCGCCGCCCAGCCGATCCCCGCCTCCACGCAGCCCACCACCAACCCGGCTGACGAGAAGGCCGCCGCCGAAAAACTCGTTGCCGCCAAGGCCGCCGCGGATAAAGCCCTCGCCACCGCGAGGGCCGCCGCTGCCAAAGCGCTCGCCGATCTCCAAGCGGCTCGGGCCAAGATCCCCGCCGCGCAAAAGGCTCTCTCCGCCGCCGTCGCCGATTTATCCTCCCCTCTCACCACCGCCTACAAAGTGCGCGCGACCGATGACTACCCCGACACCTCCACCGGCCGCCGCCTCGCTTTTGCCCGCTGGCTCGTCGACGCACAAAATCCCCTGACCGCCCGCGTCGCCGTCAATCATCTCTGGGCCCGCCACTTTTCCACCGGCATCGTCCCCTCCGTCGACGACTTCGGCCGCAACGGCCGCCCGCCGACGCATCCGGCGCTGCTCGACTATCTGGCCTGCGAGCTCACCGCCAACGGTTGGCGCATGAAACCCCTCCACCGCCTGCTGGTCACCAGCGCGACCTACCGCCAGGCCTCCACCGGCGATCCCAAAAACATCGCGGCCGATCCGGATAATATCTACCTATCGCGCTTCCCCTCTCGTCCCATGGAGGCCGAGCTGGTCCGCGACAACGTCCTCGCCGCCGCGGGCCAGCTCGACGCGTCGCTTGGCGGCCCCGAGGTCGATCATCAGCAAGGCCTCGTCTCCAAACGCCGCAGCCTCTATCTCCGCACCGCCCCTGAAAAACAGGTCGAGTTCCTGAAAGTGTTCAACGCCCCCGACCCCAACGAATGCTATCTTCGCCGTCCCAGCGTGATGCCGCAGCAGGCCCTCGCCCTGGCCAACTCGCAACTCGTCATCGATGAGTCCCGCACGCTCGCCAAATCGCTTACGAGGCAATCCCCTGACGCCGATGCGTTCATCGCCGCCGCCTTCCTTCATATTCTCGCCCGCCCGGCCACGCCGGCCGAGTTGGCCGAATGCCGAAGCTTCCTCGCCAACCCCAAATCCACCCCCGAGCGCGCTCGCGAAAACCTGATCGTCGTGCTCTTCAACCACAACGATTTCGTCACCATCCGCTGACAGACTCAGCACCATGAAGCACCTCAACCTCGCCAACAAAAAGGACCATTTCAAACCCCTCCTCTCCTCCCGCCAGGTCCAATCCGCAATCATGACCCTCAAGCCCGGCGAATCCTCCTCCGATCATCCTGAAGACGAACACCCCCGCTCCGAACAATGGCTCTTCGTCATCTCCGGTTTCGGTCTCGCCAAAACCGCCAAACGCAGCCTGAAACTCAAGCCCCAGTCCCTCCTCCTGATCGAAAAGGATGAAGCTCATCAGATCACCAATACCGGCAGGATCCCCATGATCACCCTCAACCTCTATGCGCCGCCCGCGTACACTAAGGCGGGCGATGTTAAGCCCTCGGCGAAAAAATGAAGAGGAGGAAGTCATTCTGAGCGCAGCGAAGAATCTGGCCTGTTTCCCAGGTGATGTAGATTCTTCGCTCCGCTCAGAATGACAATCGCGATTCGCGCGCTCGCCGGTAGAATGCGACTATTCCCATGTTCAATCGCCACCCCAACTGCCCCGGCGTCTCCCGCCGATCCTTCCTCGCCGACACCGGCATGGGCTTCACCGGCCTCGCCCTTTCCGCCATGCTCTTCCGCGATGGCAGTGCCCACGCCGCCGAACTCCGGGCGGGCCCGGCATTCACTCCCAAAGCCAAGTCCGTCATCTGGATCTTCCTCTGCGGCGGCCTCTCCCACCTCGAAACCTTCGACGTCAAGCCCTCCCTGACCAAATACGCCGGCAAGTCGATCGATGAGACGCCGTATAAATCCGCGCTCGACGCCGACCGCATCAACAAGAACATCGTCGGCGCCAACCCCAACCACGGCAACCGCAAGACGCTTCTCCCCCTCAGCACCGGCTACCAGCATTATGGCAAGTCCGGCCTCGTCGTCGGCGACTGGTTCAAGCACGTCGGCCAGGGCTGTGCCGATGACATCGCCGTCGTGCGATCGCTCTGGACCGTCCACAACGATCACGGCGCGCAGCTCACCTTTCAGAACGGCCGCCATCCCCGCGAGGGCGGCACCTTCCCCACGATCGGCGCCTGGGCGACCTATGGCCTCTCGACGCTCAACCAGAACCTCCCCGAGTTCGTCGTCCTCGGCAAACCCGTCGCCGATTGCTGCGGCGGCTCATGGTCGTACGGCGGCGGCTACCTCGGCCCCCAATACGCCGGCGTGAAGCTCGAGGTCGATCCCAAGGCGCCGCTCCCGTTCCTCTCTTCCGCGGACC
>JBBRIN010000548.1:0-3419 GCA_038221115.1 Tepidisphaerales bacterium | reverse complement strand
ACTGCAACCTTGCGCGATCGACGAACGGGAAACCTACAGAGCGCGGCAACACCGTTCGGCGATTCTCGTTCCACGGAGCCCCCATCGAGCTGCGAATAGAACTGCCGACGCTGGGAACAGAGGCGGATCGCCTGCTCGGCCCGTTCGAAGTGGCATCGTGCGACGAGGCCGGTGCATCGCTCGTGTCCGGCGTGGTGCGCGAGTACGTTCAGGCGGAGGTGCTGCGGCACTTGTCCCCCCATGCGGTGCGGGTGGCGACGCCGCACCTGGCGGTAGGCGACGCGGCGGACGTTTGCATGGAGCTCTACCAGGAGGGAGAGCGATTCTGGCTCGTCGACGATCGCTGGGGAATGGCTGAGATCAATCTGCTGAAGGGGTCTTGGCGAAGCTGGGTCCTCCCCGCCGCCACCCTCGACGCGCCGCGCTGCGCGGAACTGGCAATTCTCTGGCCCTTGGCGCAACTCCTGCGCGGGCGCGGGTTGTACCTCCTGCCCGCGGTATCGGTGACGCGCGGAGACTGGGGGGCGCTCATCGTCTCGCCAGTCGGAATCGAGGCGGAGCTCTCGGGCCTGGTTCGCGGCGGTTTCGGGGTCGTCGGCCAGCGATGGTCCTGCGTGAGAGAGGAAACCGACGGGCGCCTTACCATGTTGCACGTTCCGGGACGCGTCGAGCGCGGCCATAGCCCCCGGCTCATGGCCGCCGGCGGGGGAGACTCCACCTGGATCGACCTTACCGACGAGTATTGCGGATCGCACCGCGCCTCGGCGGATTGCGACGCCGTGATCGTCGTCGAACCAGGTCGACGGCCGATGGCCCACGCGAAGGAACTGCCCGCGCAACTGGGCCTCGATGCGCTCCGCCGAAGCTGGCCCATGGTCGAGCTCCATCGCCAGAAGCGGCAACTCCCCATGAAGCTCGCGACCCGATCGCGCATTTGCGCCGTGCAACTGTCGCGCCGGCCCGAGGACCTGCTGGTGCTGCTGTCCTCCCTGCAGTGCCCGCCGCCGCCACAAGCGCTCGGGCCGCAAACGGTGACCGCCACCAAACCGGCCGGTGAGCGCCGCTTCGTAACGTCGATGGTGAAGACCGCATCGTAGCGCACAACAAAGAACCCGGTGGGTTGCACCGGGTTCCTGCCATTCTGAAATTGAACCGATATCCGATCAGCGCTTGGAGAACTGAAAGCGCCGGCGGGCGCCGCGTTGGCCGTACTTCTTGCGTTCCTTCATTCGGCTATCGCGAGTGAGAAATCCGCTGTTGCGAAGGGGTTGTTCCAGAGCCTTGTCGTATTTTGCCAACGCCCGGCCCAGGCCCAGCACGATGGCGCCGCTCTGGCCCGTCGAGCCGCCTCCGCTCGTGTTCACCCAGATGTCCATCTTCCCGCCCGTGCTGGTCACTTCCAGCGGCCCGAAGATCGACTTGCGATCGCGCTCAAACGTGAAGTATTCGTTGAGCGTGCGGCCATTCACTTCAATCTTGCCGGTCCCTGGGGCAATCCGCACGCGGGCCACGGCGCTCTTGCGCCGGCCGGTGCCCCAGATGTAACTGGGCTTGGTTTGGGCAGCGTCACTCGGTGCGGCGATGGTTGCGGTCGCTTCGGCCATGTTCGATCTCGGGGGTCAGAGGGGGTCAGGGGTCAGAAAAACCAGTTAGCTTACCTGCATGGGCTTGGGCTGCTGAGCGGCGTGCTCGTGCTTATCGCCCTTGTAAATCTTGAGCTTGCCCAAAATATTGCGGCCCATCTTGCTCTTGGGCAACATGCGGCGAATTGCCAGCTCGACCAGCTTCTCAGGGTGCAGCGCCTTCATCGTCTTGAACGAGTACAGCCGCCGCCCGCCTGGATACCGCGAGTAGGTATCGTACTCGAGCACTTCCGCCTTCTTCCCCGTCACCTTGATCTTTTCGGCATTCAACAATATGACGAAATCGCCCGTGTCAACGTGCGGCGTGTATGTCGGCTTATGCTTGCCCTGAAGGATCAATGCCACTTTGGCTGCGAGGCGTCCCAGCACCTGATCCGTTGCATCGATCACATGCCACTCGCCCTTGATCTCGCCCGGCTTGGGCATGTACGTGCTCATGAATCAGGTCCTTTGCAGCCCCTACCGCTACCTCGGCGGCGAATCGGGCAGTCTAGCAATACACGGGTTCCTGTCAAGGCGTCGATGACCCCCGATCCCAGCAGCGGCAGCGTCGTCGGCTCCGGCACGCTCAATCCCTGCGTCGGCAGCGACCGCCAAACGCCAACCCCTTTCCCCTTTTCCCACATTCGCGTCGCTTATCGACAACTTTTCGACTATAATGTTCACGTCCATGCCCACACTAACTCCACCACGCGTCCTTGCCTCCGCCCGACAGGCCCTTCAACCCCTCGTCGACTTCCCGGCGTTCCTCGAAAAACTCGCGCGCAAGGATCGCCTCGCCGCCGAGAAGCACGTCGCCGCCTGCGAGGCCGAAATCAAGCCCCATCACGCCACCCTCTGGCGCCGCCTCGCTTGCTCGCTCATGACCCTTGCCCCCCACGCCACCAAGGTCAATGGCGGCCGATCCGTCCAGTACTACGTCCCCGACGGCAAGTACAAAATGCAGGTCTTCGCCCTCGGTGACTCCGGCAAGGGCACCGTCGAAATCTTCTGCGGCAATTCCCTGCAAATGGCCCTCGACGCCGGTGTCCTCCACCTCAAGGGCGAAGGCGCCGACCGCCGCTACGTCATCGGCCGCTCCACCGAAGTCCTCCAAGTCGACGAACTCGACGGCAAAACTGAAAACGTCGCCGACTACTTCAAACACATGCTCGGCTGGGACCGTCGCGGACTCCGCATCACCCTCCCCGTCTCCGCCACCCCCGCCCAAATTAGCGCCACCGAAGACCTCTGCGCCCTCTCCGCCCTCGCCTGGCAACAACAACCCGCCTGACCCTTTTGACCGCCTTCCCTGATCCTATCGAAGGAGAAGGCACGCGCTTGCTGCACCCCAAGCACGCCCAATTCCCTCGCTCGCGTCTTCGCGATCCAATTTCAGGACGCGATCCGATATTTCCTTGAACCCCGGCGCATTTCCTCCGTACACATCTTGGTCCGATAACCCTCGGGCGTCCCGCACAGCGCCGCGACGAGGGCCCCGAGCGCCTGCATTCTGAACCGGGAACCCGCCAATGACTATCCGCCACCGCCGCGCCAGCTTGCGCTGCGCCGTCTCATCCGCCGTCCGCACACTGTTCGCCTCCCGCACCCCTTCCGCCTCCGCGCGCGCCGTCCCGCCCGTCACCATCGAAGCCTTGGAAGACCGCCGCCTGCTCAGCAGCATCGGCGGCGCTTCGTCGGCCAACACCGCCGCCGATTACGCCCTCCACCTCGATTCCGCCGGCCTCGACACACCCAGCGCATGGACCGTCAACTGGGGTGACGGACAGACCTCCA
>JBBRIN010000547.1:0-3424 GCA_038221115.1 Tepidisphaerales bacterium | reverse complement strand
CGTGGATTCGCCCGTTCCACAGATGCGGACGGGCGGGTTCCTGAGGGGTCTCGGGGTCAGTTCGGGGCCAGTGACCTGAAGATCGATGACCCCTCGGGCGGTAATCCTGCCCGGCTTCCACAGTTACGGAAGCCGGGCGAAATTCAACGGAGAGGGGGGGATTCGAACCCCCGTGACGGTTTAAGCCGCCAACAGCATTTCCAGTGCTGCTCCTTCAGCCACTCGGACACCTCTCCAGTCGGCTTCCGGAGAAGCCGCTCCGTAGTCTAACGCAACTTGCCTGATCGTCCAGTCTGCAGAGAAAGCGGCCCGAGCTTCACGCTTCATCCGTGCCCGATGCACCCCGTATCACTTAGGCTAAGCTCGATGAGCGACATCCCCCTCCTGCCGATCCATCCTCAAGTTCAGATGGGCCATGTGCATCTGAAGGTTGCCGACTTGGATCGCGCGCTTGCCTTTTACCAGGGCGTCCTCGGCTTCGAGTTGACCCAGCGGTTCGGGCGCAGCGCCGCCTTCCTCTCCGCCGGCGGCTATCATCACCACATCGGCCTCAACACCTGGGAAAGCCTCGGCGGCTCGCCTTCGCCTCCCGGTTCCACCGGCCTCTATCATCATGCCATCCTTTACCCATCGCGCCCCGCGCTGGCAGACGCACTACGACGCCTGATCGCCGCCGGAATTCCGCTCGAGGGCGCCGCCGACCACGGTGTCAGCGAGGCACTGTATCTTCGCGATCCCGATGGCAACGGTGTCGAGCTCTACCACGACCGTCCGCCTGAGGCGTGGCCGCGCGATTCGGCGGGTCAGCTCGCGATGTACACCCGGCCACTCGACCTCGACGCCTTGCTCCGCGAAGCCCCGCACTAAAGCCAAGATTCCCGCTCGCTCGAAACAATCCAACAGCAACGAGCTCCTGGACTAGCGACACTTCGTTGCCCCAGCCTTTGCTGCCGCGCCTCAAAGACGGCGGATGTGTGCATGACCCGGAAAAACCGTGCGGGAGCCGCCGCGCGCCTTGCAAGTGAAACCGCTTAGATCAGGCAAGCTGGCAACTCCTGCCGACTCACTTGGCCGGGAGCAGTTGCACCGCGTCAATGATCACGTGGCCGTTGGTTTTTTCCGTCGTAACGGTCACGACAGCCGGCTTGTCGGCTTTGAAATTGAACGTGCCCAGAGAGATGAAGCTCTTGTCGATGGGCGGCGCTTCGCGTTCGTTGACCGTCACGGTTTTTTTCCCGTCGGCGGAGTCGATCGTGACGGGCACGTTGGTCGCGCGGTTGTTGTTCGGGACGTAGGCGAATCTCACTTCGTATCGGCCGTCCTTCGGGGCCGTCAGCTCGAAGCGGGCCGATTTGTGTCCCTTGTCTTCGTTGGAGTCGTGCTGGTAGCCGGCGCCGACGTAGGAGCCCATCGAGCCGTGGCCCCAGTCGCCGGTGAGGATGGCCTTTTCGTCGTCGATGACGATGCCGGGCAGGTCGATCACGGCGTGGCGCGCGATCGAGGGGCCGGTCCATTCGAGCAGTTGCTTGTCGGCCAGCAGGCGGGCCTTGAGGTGGTCGTAGGGTAGCTGCTGCACCGTCACGTTCTCGTCGATGGCAAGGCAGGCGGCGGTGGCGGTGGATTGTCCCAAAATCATGTAGACCGGCTCCATCCGGATCGAGCCGTAGGCGATGTGGGTGGCGGACATGCAGACGGGAACCAGGAGGTTGCTGCACTCGGCAGACTTGGGGATAAGCGAGCGATAGGCGATGCCGTAGGGGGAGAAGCCGTGGACCTGTACGTCGCCTTCGTTGCGGGCGTGGCCGGTCGGGTCGACGTAGCGCTGGGTGTTGTGCGAGTCCATGCCGTAGGAGCCCAGGCCGACGGAGTCGGTGGCGAGCGGCTTGCGTTTGCCGGTCACGTCGTTCTCGGTCATCACGTATTCGCCGACCATGCGGCGGCCCTCGCGAACGTAAAGCTGGTAGGGCCAATTCTGGTTGTCGGTGAATTCATCCTTGGCCAAGCCCCACTTGCTGACCGAAGCGCGCACCTTTTCAGGGACGCGCGGATGGTTCGCCAGCGTCCATAGCAGGCCCTGTGAGTAGCGGATGTGGGCGGCGGTGAGCTTGTCGCGAGTGGCGTAATCGGCGTCGGGAAAGGCATCGGAGAAGCCAATGTAATCGGTGGAGAAGGCGCCGGAGTTATTGGTGTCGGTCTTGTGGTTCGGCATGCCGCGCGGGCCCCACGGAATGCCGTTGAAACCCGCCTCGTAGAAGCGGAGGAGAAGCTCGAAGTCTTTCTCATCGTAGCCGGTTGGCTTGGCGAAGGGGACGCGGTTCGCCTCAATGTTGGTCGTGCAGAGCCGGTAGTTGTAGGCCTGGACGCGCGCGTCGGCGGCGCCGTCGGTGCCGGGTAAGCCGGCGTGGATGTTGGGGACAAGCCCGCTGCTGGCGTCGCCGGGTTTGTTGAAGGGGTCGACGGGGAGGGTGAACTGGTGGCTCTTGCTCTTGGCGACCTCGATGCCGTTGATCGTTTCGCCATATTGCGCGTTGGCTTCGCGGTTCACGACATAAGCGACGCTAGCCTTGGCAAGAAGGTCGCCTTCATAGGTGGCGTCGATGAACATTTTGGCGGAGTAGGCGTGGCCCGATTCCATCTGTATCGAGGCGATGCGGGCGCCGTTCTTGGTCACGCCGCTCTTGAGGTCGAGTCGTTCGTTGAAGATCACCGTTGCCTTGGCCTCGGCCAGCATGTCGTTGTAGATCTTCTCAGCGACGTGGGGCTCGAAGCCGAAGAGCGCATCGTCCTGGTAGTACCTTTCGCGCTTGGCGTATTCGTCGGGGGTTTCGTATTTCCACGCGGACTTGTCGGCGTAGTGCTTGAGGATGCGCTGGTAAAACTCGCGCGAGACGCCGGCGATCGCTTTCTGGTTCCCCATGTCGGTGGCGCCGAGTCCGCCGGTGGTCATTCCGCCAAGGTGCTTGGTCGGTTCGACGAGCGCGACGCGCTTGCCCATGCGGCCGGCCTGGACGGCCGCGATGACGCCGGCGGAGGTGCCACCGTAGATGACGACGTCATACGCATCGGGGGCGGGGGCGGCGTTCGAAGCGTGACAGAGACAAGCGGCTACAACGAATGCGAGGAGGGTGCGAAGGGTCATCTCGTCTTCCGTGAATGGGTGGAGGCGTGCGAAACGTTCTGCGTCGTAGGGTTGCATAAAAGGCTTAGAGAGTACCGCGCTGATGCTGAACTGTGGTGGGCGAAGACCTTTGGACACGACCACATGACGGACCTCGAATTGCCCTTGACCCCGCTTGGCGAGGCAGCCGCAGTTGCACTGCATCCTGCCCATAACTCAAGGTTTTGAACAGTTGCATGCCGATGTGAGGGATGCCGGCGTCACTACCCGCTAGCCCGCCAGGAAATCGAACGGCGGGGCGGTGCG
>JBBRIN010000546.1:0-3444 GCA_038221115.1 Tepidisphaerales bacterium | reverse complement strand
TCCGGCGTGAAGTCCGGCTCGCTCATCCGGTAGTAATCCTCGCGATGAAGCAGCATGATCACGTCGGCATCCTGCTCGATGCTTCCCGATTCGCGCAAATCGCTCATTCGCGGGCGGTGGCCGTCGCGCCCCTCGCTGGCTCGATTCAGCTGTGAGAGGCAGAGGACCGGCACCTTCAGTTCGCGAGCGACGGCCTTGATTCCCCGCGAGATTTCGCTGATCTGCTGCTGGCGGCTTTCCACGCCGGGGTTGTCCATCAGCTGCATGTAGTCAACCATGATGCACTTGATGTCGTGCTGCATCTTCAGCCGGCGCGCCTTGGCGCGCAGATCGAGAATCGTCAGGCTCGGCGAGTCATCCACGTAAATCGGGACATTGGCCAGGCTGTTGACCACCTCGGCCATCCTGATGTATTCCTCGCTGTTCATCATCCCTTTTCGCACCTTGTGGGCGTCAATCTGCGACAGGCTGCACAGCATGCGCTGTGCGAGCTGTTGCTTGCTCATCTCAAGCGAGAAGACCGCGCAGGCGCACCGCTGCTCCCCCGTCGCAATGTTCTCGACGATATTCATCGCGAAGCTGGTTTTGCCCATGGACGGACGCGCGGCGATGATGAGCATCTCGCCGTCCTGCAGCCCGTTGAGCATATCGTCCAGCTCGAAGTAGCCGGTCATGATGCCGCGACGACCCTTGTCCTCAAGCATCTCATACACTTCAGACGCAAGCGTGCCGATCTCGGTCGATGAACCCTGGACCTTCTTCTCGGCAATTTGGAAGATGCGCTTCTCGGCCCGATCGAGGACGATCGCGGAGTCTTCATGCGGCGCGTAGGCATCGCGCAGAATTTCGTTGCTGGCGGAGATGAGCTGACGGAGCAGGGCCTTCTCGCGGACGACCTTGGCGTAGTGGGCGCCGTGGGCGGCGGAAGGGACGCCGTTGATGATCTGGGCGAGGTAGGCGACGCCGCCGACTTCATCGAGGAGTTGGCGCTTGGCGAGCTCCTCGCGGACGATCAGGGGGTCGATGGGGCGGTTCTGCTCGTAGAGCCTGACGATGATGTCGAAGATGATCTGGTGATCGGCCTGGAAAAGCGATTCGCGATCGACGATCTGAACGATCTGCCCGACCATGTCCTTGTCGAGCATCATCGAGGCAAGCATGCACATCTCGGACTCGATCGACATCGGGGGAAGTCGGTCGAACTGCCTGGCGATGTCCGGGTCCATCAAGTCGCTCATGAGATTGCTAACACCACCCGAACATTCTGGTATGCCCTCCCTTGGATCGCAAGGGCGACGGGCTTTGATCGTCCGGATCAGTCCACCCACCCTAAAACAAAGAACCCGGTGCGCCGCATGGTGTCACGCGACGCAACGGGTTCTCCACGGGTCGTTCACAATCGGGCGGTGGAAGAATTCAGATCCACGAATGGCACGAATGAGCACGAATCAGAAAAGAGCCATTGCTTTTCTTATTCGTGCGATTCGTGCGCATTCGTGGATGATCTTTACTCCGCGGCTGGGGGAGCGGCTTCGGCTTGTTGCTTGCGCAAGGCGTCCATTGCAATCTTGCTGTCGGCGTCGGCGTGGACCCAGACCTTGATCTCGGTCGAAAGGTCTTCGGCGAACTTGATGGTGACCATGTAGTCGGCGACGCGATCGAGCTTGCCGGGGAGTAGCACATCGTCGGGGTTGACGTTGTAGCCCTGGCCCTGGAGGGACTTGGCGATCTCGGTGGCGCTGACGGAGCCGAAGAGGTGGCCCTGCTCGTTGGCGCGGCGTTCGAGGTGGACCTCGACGGCCTTGAGGGTCTCGATGAGGCGAGCCTGCTGGTCGCGGCGGTCGCGCTCCTGCTTCTCGATCTCCTTGCGGCGCTCCTCGATCTTCTTGACGTTGCCGGGCGTGGGCTCGACCGCGAGCTCGCGCGGGAGCAGGTAGTTGCGGGCGTAGCCGGGGGAGACCTCGACGACGTCGCCGACGCGGCCGACGTTTTTGATGCTTTCTTTCAGGAGTAATTTGATCGTTGCCATGGGATCCTCGAAAAGTTGATGGTTGATGGTTGATAGTTGATAGTCAGCAGCGTGGTGAACAGCGGGCTTTCGCTATCAACCATCAACTACCAACTAACAACTTCTTAGAAGGGGATGTCGTCTTCCTTGAATTGTTGTTCTTCGCCGAAGGGTTGTTCGGGGGCGGGGCGCTGGGGAGGAGCGCCGGGGGCTGGTCGGGCGGGGGGGCGATTCGTGGGGCGGCCCTGGGGGGGTACGCCTCCGCCGGTGTCGGTGTTGTCGTAGCTGGGGCCGCCGCTTGCGCCGGCTCCACCGCCGCCGCCATCAGCGGGACCGCCGATGAAGGAGAAGGTCTCGATGACGACGGTCATCTTGCTGCGTTTGCCGCCGCCCTGCTTGTCTTCCCAACTGTCGTACTTTAGGCGGCCCTCGATGAAGATGGGCTTGCCCTTGGTAAAGTACTGGTTGATGGTTTCGGCGGTCTTTCCGAAGGCGGAGCAGTCGACGAAGCAGACTTCTTCGCGGTCCTGTCCGTCCTGTGACTTCCACTTGCGGTTCATGGCGAGCCCGAACTCGACGACGGCGGTCTGGCTGGGCAGATATTTGAGCGCCGGGTCGCGGGTCAGGTTGCCCATGAGGATGACTTTGTTGTAGCCGCGCATGTGAACCTCTCGATGGCTTTGGGGGAATTAGAACGCGTCGCGCTGCTTCTGCTCACCGGTATCGATGCCGACTGGCTGCTCATCGCGGCGCGGGGGACGGGGGGCACGGTCGCCGCCGCGATCACCGCCGCCGCCATAACCACCGCGGTCGCCGCCGCGATCACCTCCGCGATCACCGCCACCGCCATAACCGCCGCCGCGGCTCTCCCAGGGGCGATCGAAGCTGGGGCGCTCCTCGCGGATGATCGGCTGGGGCTCGACGGCGGCCATTTCGGCTTCGTTGAGCTGGTCGGCGCGGGTCACGAGCACGCGCATGACCTCGTCGCTGAGCTTGACGTCGCGCTCGAGGGCGGTGACGGCGGAGCCGGCGGCGCGGAAGTAGGCGATGAGGTAGGTGCCGCGCTTCTGGCGGTTGACCTCGTAGGCGAGCTTGCGCTCGTCCCACTTTTTGAGGACGATGATATGGCCGGCGTGGCGCTCGATCATGCCGCGCACGAGGCCGATCCCGCCGTCGCCTTCGGTCTGGGCGGCGGGGCCGAGGAGGAACATTGCCTCGTATACGTTTTGCTTCGGTTCGGTCGTCTTTGCCATAGTTCTAACTCTCCTTCTGGTCATCGGCGTTGAAACGATTCATCGCCGTTTGTGTCCCGGAATCCATCCAGCATAGCACCGCGTCGGCGGCGCGCCCGATGGCGGGGTTCAATTGTTTGCGCTGCTCGTCGGTAAATCGGCCGAGCACATAATCCTTCTGCGGGTGCCGCGGGGGCGGCGGGT
>JBBRIN010000545.1:0-3445 GCA_038221115.1 Tepidisphaerales bacterium | reverse complement strand
CTCGGCAGAGGAGGGCGCCGGAAGGCTGCGGACGATGGTTTCTAATCGCCGCAGCTTCCTGGCCAGTGTGGCGCACGCCGCGCAACCTGCCAGGTGCTTGCGCATCTCGGCCAGTTGGTCGGCGGCATGCGTGCCCTGATGCGCAGAAACCCCGTCCGGCGCGCCCAGAGCTCCCGCTAAGTCGTCGTCCTGCATCAGAAGATGTTCAATATCCCGGCAGTTCATGGTCGTGTCGATCTATCCAGTTTTCCGTCGAGCCTGGCCAGCAACTGTTTGCGGGCCTGCATCATGTGCCAGCGGGCGGTCTCCTCGGACGTGCCGATGAGGGCGGAGATGTCGCGAAAGCTCATGTCCTGCTCGGTGCGGAGCAGGAAGACCACGCGAGCGGTCTCCGGGAGCACGGCAATGGCGGCCATCACCGCCGCATGCACTTCGGCGACCTCAAGTCCGCGGCCGGGCGATGTTACCGCGTCGGGTTGGCGCGGCAGGGCGACGTCGTCGTCGGGCATCGCGGTGATTTTCAGCACCTGCTTGCGTCGTTGGCGGTCGAGAAACGCGTTGGTCGCGATCCGCAGCAGCCAGGCGCGAAGGTTGGTGCCGGCCTGAAACGACTCCCGCCGTTCCATTGCCTTGAGGAACGTCTCCTGGGACAGATCCTCGGCATCATGGCGATTGCCGGTCAGGCGGCTCAGCAGCTTGTAGACGACGTCCCAGTGATCGGTCACCCAAAGCCGCACATCGGGCTGGGCGTTCACCGGCGCCTTGGCGGCACGGCGGTCATTGGAGAGCCGGTCGTCGGAGTTGCTGCCTTGCACCAGTTTCAACGGGGGAGGGGATGTTTCGTTGGTGGAACGTAGCCGCACATTGGGGCCCCTTCCGTGCGACGTCCGGAAGAGTGGGGTTATTGCTGGAGTTCGGAGCGGCGCGGCCAAAGGCGCGCCCGCTGAAGATTACTCCTGTTCGATCAGTTCCGTTGGGGGATGTCGGGGCGATTTCAGATGAGCGGCCGATAATCGGCGTCAGGTGACGCCATGCGCGGCCTTGTAGAGATTCCACGTCAGGTGAATCTGGCCTTGATGATGCGCCTCGTGCCACGCGAGGAGGGTGATGACGTCGGCGAGGGTGCGGGTTGTGTTGTTGGGGCCGGGAACGATACGCGCGAGGCCGGCGGCGTCGAGAGCCGTTACATAAGATTTAAACGTGGCGAAGGAACTGGCGAGGTATTCACGGATGACGCTCAGCGGCGGCACGTTCTCATCGGAGGGAGTGCTGCCGCCGGCGAAGTTGGCCAAGGAGTCGGGGTTCGCGGCGGTTTTGCCCAGGAGGTTGACGTTTACGTACTTGTCGTGGGTGGCGGCGCAATGCATCGCCTGCCATGCGATGTGCGCGCGGCCGGGCCCCGGGCGCCAGGCGAGGAGCTTCTGGATGTTGAGGCCCTTTTCTTTGGCGGTCTTATCGATCAGATCGAGCGTTCCCAGCAATCGGCCGCGACCAAAATCGAGTGCGGCGACGAGCGTTGGTGTATCCACGGACTTTTCCTTTCGCATCGAAAACTGTGGCGTTCCGTCTGTGGTGGATCATAGCGGCAATGGAGCGGTATGGGGAGACGATGCGGTGACAGGCCATTCACCTTCTTGCAAGCATTCAATACAATCGCGGTATGCCGCTGGAACAATCTGTCCGGACTGCCGTTGTCTGCCTGATGGTTGCGCTGCTCGCGGGTTGCGCCTCGTCGAATCAGCCGCCTTCCACGGTGGCGCACGTTGATCTTGCGCGCTACGCGGGACACTGGTATGAGATCGCGAGGATTCCAAACAGGTACGAAAGAGATTGCGTGGGGAGCACGGCGGAGTACACACCGCTGCCGGGTGGGCGGATTCGGATGGTGACTGCGTGCCGGTCGGCAAAGTCGGGAAAGGTGAAGCAGGTGGAGGGGATCGCGAAGGTCGTGGATCGATCGTCGAACTCGAAGCTGAGGATGAGAATTGGGTTTGCGAGCGGCGCTTACTGGATCTTCGCGCTGGACTCGGATTACCGGCGGGCGCTGGTGGGGTCGCCGGATGGATCGGGGCTTTGGGTGCTGAGTCGAACGCCGTCGATCAGCTCCGAGGAATATGAAGGGCTGCTGCAGATTGCGAGTGAAGATGGATTCGACACGTCGCGGCTCCGGCGCACGCCGCAGCCGGTCGGCCAAGCCTCCAACTGAGACCGCTCATGAACCAGTTCCGCGTACTCCGTGGGATCCTCGCCATGTTTTGCATCACGTTTTTTTCGGGCTGCTCGAGCTTCTCTCGCGATTACCAGCGGGCGCTGGGGCAGGTGACTCCGTCGGATCATATCGAAGGGCCGTGGCAGGGGACATGGACGAGCGATGGCGGGCACAGCGGGGGGCTTAAGTGCCTGCTCAGCCGCGATTCGAATTCGGCAAGCCCCGGTCACCCCGCGGCGTATCGCGCGCGCTTCGAGGCGACGTTTTGGAAGATCTTCACCGCGCACTACGACGTTATTTTGAAGGGGACCGATCAACCGGGGACGACGTATTTGCAGGGGGACCATAACCTGGGTTGGATCGCGGGGGGCGTCTATCACTACGATGCGCAGGTGACTCCGAGTCATTTCCACGCCACATATCGATCAAGCAAGGATCGGGGGAAATTCGTCCTGGTTCGGCCGGGATTTGCGATTGAGTAGGCAGGTTTCACCGTCTTCGGAAGCCCAGAAAAGCGCCGACCGTTCCGCCGCCAGATGAAGGGAGGTGGGCCAGAAGGGAGTCCTTCAGGCGCATTCCCTGGTCGCCCATCCAATGAAGGGCGGACGCATACCGCTCGCGCGCCGAGGAGAGGTCGACGTTGAGCACGCCAAAGTAGGAAAGCGCCATCATCGCGCCGATGCCGAGCATGGTGATCAGCGCCATGGTCTTGAGGAAGGCGCGGAACAGCCACCCGAGGAAGAAGCCGGCGATGATGCTGAGGCCGATGCGCATCGCATGGGGGGAGATTCGCACGAGGATGCGGCCGTCCTGTTCGCGCTGGGCGTCGATGGGGCGGGCGTTGGTATCGGGGGCGGCGCCGTCATCCACGAACTTCGGTCCGGCGGTTGTGCCGGGACTTCCGTCAGTGGCGCGCGCGGGAGGCGGGGCGGGTTGGTTTTGATGCTGCGCGGCGCCGGTGATGCGACCGATGCCGCCGCCGAAGGCCATTAGGGCGCCGACCAGAATGACCGCCTTATGCCAGCCGGGCATGGTGATCAGGTGGGCAAGGAAATGCCGATGGGCCGTTGCAAATCGCAGGGGTTCGCCGATGGGTTGCATCATAGCAGAGCTAGTGTAGCCGTCCTGTCGGGGCACGTCACCCGCGGCGAGGACGGGCGGTGCGGGTCGCACAAATACCGAGGGCACGAAGAAGTGAATCTTCGCGCCCTCGTTCGTGCATGGGTTGAAATGGTC
>JBBRIN010000544.1:0-3450 GCA_038221115.1 Tepidisphaerales bacterium | reverse complement strand
ACTACGCGGCATCCCGACGGTTCACACGGAGGCGGCATGCGCCTCCGGTGGCGTCGCAGTCTTGACGGCCGCGCACCAAATCATGGCTGGCCTTTACGACGCCGTGCTGGTCGTCGGCGTGGAGCAGCAGAAGACCATGTCGCCGGCCGAAGGGGCTGACGTACTGGGCGCGGCCGCCGATTTTGCCGCGGAGAAACCGCTCCACGGCGACTTCATGTTCCCCAAATTGTTCGCGCGCATCGCCCGAATCTACGGCGAGCGGTACCAGCTGACCGAACGGCAACTCACGGCCGTGTCCCTCAAGAACCGGGCCCACGCGCGCTTGAATCCCTTGGCCCAGACGCGCGATAACCCGGCTACCTGGGAACTTTGCCGCGAGTCTTCCACCAACCCGCGGATCGCTCCGCCGCTGCTCACCAGCGATTGCTCTCAGATCACCGACGGCGCCGCCGCGCTCGTGCTGTGCTCGCAGCGCTTCGCCGACCGCCTCGATGATCGTGCCAAGGCCAAACTGCTCGGTTTCGGCCACACGACCGATCACCTCTCCCTGGACGCCAAAGCCGCGCCCGAATTCCCGTTCTCGCGAATCGCCGCCAGCCGGGCATATTCGATGGCGCGGGTCGGACCGGGCGAGATTGACGGCTTTGAGGTGCACGATTGCTTCTCAATTTCTGAGATCGTTGCCACCGAGATCCTTGGCCTGGCCGACCGCGGGCGCGGAAAACTCCTTGCCGAGTCCGGCGCCACGGCCCTGCCGCAGGTCCGCGCGGAACTCGACCTCCCGTTCACGGGTCGCGCCGCGCCGGTGAACCCGGGCGGCGGATTGATCGGCGACGGCCACCCCGTCGGTGCCACCGGTGTCCGGCAGGTTGCCGAAATCTTCGAACACCTCGCCGGCCGCGCCGGCGCGCGGCAGGTCGAAAACGCCCGCCGCATGCTCGCGTTTAACATGGGCGGTACCTTCACCACCGCCGTCGCGACGATCTGGGAGGCCGCGTGAAGAAGAAGTCGAGGATGGAAGATAGAGGATCGAGGATCGCCCAAACGCGTCCCGCTCCATCCTCCATCCTCAATCCTCGATCCTCTCCCCCCGCCTCTCCCCTCCGACTCCTCACCGCCGTCCCCATCTGCGATGGGCACGACAGCGCCATCTCCACCATCAACCTCGAGCTCGTCCACGCCGGCATCGAGGTCATCTACCTCGGCTTCCACCGCTCCGCCCGCGACATCGCCCGCGCCGCCGTCCAGGAAGACGTCCGCGCCGTCGGCATCTCCAGCTACAACGGCGGCCACGTCGAATTTTTCGCCGACGTCCGCCGCCACCTCAACGCCGCCGGCGCCAAAGACATCGGCCTCTTCGGCGGCGGCGGCGGCACCATCGGCCCCCGCGACACGGCCACCATGCGCCGCCAGGGCACCGACCGCATCTTCCACGCCGGCGAACCCCTCACCGCCATCATCGACTTCGTCCACCAAGCGTACGGGCAAGACCGGAATAGCAAGCTTCCCAGCCGCCTGCGCACCGACCGCGACCTCGCCAGGCTCCTGAGCGCCATCGAAGGCTCTCGCGCTACTCTCCCCCGATACCCGATACCCGACGCCCGGCACCCTCTCCTCCTCGGCATCACCGGCCCCGGCGGCGCCGGCAAGACAACCCTCATCGACGAGCTCGTCCTCCGCTTTCTCAACGCCAATGCGGAAACTCGAATTGCCATCCTCTCCCACGACCCAAGCCTCGCCGACAGCGGCGCCCTCCTTGGCGACCGCGCTGCCATGATCCACGCCCAGTCCGACCGCGTTTTCATGCGCTCCCTCGCCACCCGGGGACACGCCGGCGGCCTCTCGCCAGCCACCGAGCGCTGCCTGCGCCTGCTCCGCGCCCAACCCTTCGACGTCATCTTCGTCGAAACCGTCGGCACCGGGCAGGAAGCGATGCCCTTCCCAAACACCCTCGTCGACCGCTCTCTGCTCGTCATGTCCGCCGACTACGGCTCCCGCCTCCAGCTTCAAAAGATCGCCATGCTCGACGCCGCCGACATCGTCGTCCTCAACAAGTCCGAGCTCGCCCCCGCCCAGGCCGCCGCCGTCGAACTCGAACACCGCCTCCATCAAAACCGCCGCCACCAGCAACTCCTCCGCACCACCGCCAAACGCCACCGCGACCCCGGCGTCGATAAACTCTTCGCGTCGCTCATCGAGGAACCTTCGCGCCTTCGTGTTTCTCCCCCCGGCTCAAGGAGGGCGAAATAATGCCCCTCCTCTCCGACATCGCCCAATCCGTCGACGCCTACAACACCTTCGTCGAACAACAGATCACCCGCGCCTCCAAAGACCCCGCCTTTCGCCGTGACCTCCTCAAACGCTGGAAAAAGATCCAATCCGAAATCCCCACCACCACCACGCCCACCGGCCTAACGCTCCCCCGCCTGGCCCTCCCCCAAAGCAACGAGCCCACCGAGATCGCCCGTCATCTCTTCGCTGAAGGCCTGCCCGGCCAATTTCCCTTCAAGGCCGCCGCTTACGCTCAGCAGTACCTCGCCCCCGACGACCCCCGCCAGCAAACCGAGGAGCCCACGCGCCTCTTCGCCGGCCTCGGCCTCGCCGAGGACACCAACGCCCGCTTTCACTACCTTACAAAACAGCAGCGCTCCGCCCGACTCTCCACCGCCTTCGACGGCCCCACCCTTTACGGTCTCGACTCCGACGCCGACGGTGTCTTCGGCAAGATCGGCGAGGGCGGCGTCGCCATCGACACCCTCGAGGACATGCAGCGCCTCTACGCCGGCTTCGAGCTCGCCGACCCCAACACCTCCGTCTCCATGACCATCAACGGCCCCGCGCCGATGCTCCTGGCAATGTATGTCGCCGCAGCCAAGCGCCGCTTCGGCGATGACGCCGTCCCCCATCTCCGCGGCACCGTGCAGGCCGATGTCCTCAAGGAGGTCCAGGCGCAAAACGAAATGCTCTTCCCCACCGACGCCGCCCTCCGACTCCTCTCCGACATGGTCGACTGGACCACCCGGCACATGCCCCGCTGGTATCCGATCTCCATCTCCGGCTACCACATCGCCGAGGCCGGCGCCACCCCCGTCCAGCAAGCGGCCTACACCCTCTCCAACGGCTTCGCCTACGTCGAGCTCTTCCAGCGCCGCGACATCCCCCTCCCGCGCTTCGCGCCGCGCCTCAGCTTCTTCCTCGACTGCGGCCTCGACGTCGAATACCTCGCCCTCGCCCGCGTCTGCCGAAAGATCTGGGCCATCGGCATGCGCGACGTCTTCCACGCCGACGACCGCGCCCAGCGCCTCAAGCTCCACACCCAAACCTCCGGCCGATCCCTCATCGCCGCCGAGTTCCAGAACAATCTGACGCGCACCGCCGTCGAGCTCATGCTCGCCTACGCGAACATGACCAACTCCTGTCACTCCAACAGCGCCGACGAACCCTTCACCA
>JBBRIN010000543.1:0-3464 GCA_038221115.1 Tepidisphaerales bacterium | reverse complement strand
CGAAGGATCTTCAATGGCGAGCATTTTCTTGTCGCCCTGCGCGGGCATCAATTGCGCGTCGGTTTGCTGATCGTTCCAGGCGTAGGAATACGCCTGCCATTGTTTGCCGTCGAAGTGCAGCAGTTGGGTTTCGATGCGCTTGCGGCTGGCGGCGTCGCCGGCGCGCGACTCCAGGGATATGGTGCGCGCCAGGACGCTGTCCTTTGGCCAGGCAGGCTTGTCGTCATTCCAGACGCCTTTGCCCCAGATGACCGATTGTGTCCCCGGGATGGCGGCCCAGCGCTCGGCGGTTGCGCCGTCGAGCCATTGTGGGGCGTTGATGGAAAATGAGTAGACACCGGATTGGGGAGTTTGGTCCTTTGTCGATGTGAACAAACCTGTTTCGCTGAGTTTGTGAGGAAACGTTTGTGTCTGATCAACGGCGTCGTTGGGAACGATGCGCCACAGGCCACCGCCCTGATGATCGGCGATGAGCAATTCGCCGTCGGGCTGCTCGCCGAACGAGACGATGCGCTGATCGGTCATGGCGATCTCGCGATATGGCTCGAGTTTGTCGCCGTTGCATTTGGCGGCCCAGAGGTGGCGGGTCTGCCAATCGCCAAAAATGTACTGGCCGCGCAGTTCGGTTAGTTTCGAACCGTGATAGACGACGCCGCCGGTGATTGAGGCGGATTCGGCGTGAGAGAGGGTGACGGCGGGAGGGGTGATGGGCATGGGGCCGCGCTTGCCATTGGGGTGGACGGGGTTCGGGCCTTCCATAACAGACCAACCGCAGTTGGTACCGGGCTTGCAGCAGAAGACGGATTCCCACAGTTCCCAGCCGACGTCGCCGACCCAGAGCAGCCCGGTCTGGCGATCGAAGCTCATGCGCCAGGGGTTGCGCAGCCCATAGGCGAAAACTTCAGCGCGAGCGTTGGGCGTCTTCAAGAAGGGGTTATCCGGTGGGATGCCATAGGGCTTTCCGTTGGCTGGATGATCCACATCGAGGCGCAGGATGGAGCAGAGCAGGTCGGAGATATCTTGGCCGGAATCGAAGGGATCAGGCGGATTGGGATCGCCTGCATCGCCGGTGGAAATGTAGAGGTAGCCGTCGAGGCCAAACTTCAGGCAGCAGCCGTTATGGCCGCCGGAGAGCCATTCGAGCACGACCTCTTCGCTTGCGTAAGCGACTTGCGGCGGGTTGATCGCCTTCACGGTGAACCGCGAGATGCGCGATCCTTTCACATGATTGCGAGCCGGGGTCTTGTAGCCAAGGATGTAGCACACATAGCAGTAGCGGTTGGTGGCAAACTGCGGGTGAAACGCCAGAGCATAGGTGGAATCGACGCTTTTGCAGTCGGGGATCTTGTCGAGGTTTTGGATTTTGGAGGTGTCGAGAAAGAGATCGGGTGCGGCGACCGCCGGATCATCCTTGAACGAGAACATCTTGCCGCCCTGCTCGACAACGTAAACTCGGTCATCGCCGGGGGCGAAGGCGATGTCGAGGGGACTCTTGAAGGTGAGATTGGGGAAAGCGCGCTGCGTCTGATAGGGCGCCGGAGGTTCGGGGGAACCGGTGACGCGGGAGGCAGTCCAGGGGATGTGCGTCGGCGTGGCAGCCGTCTGGTCGCCAAAGACGTTGACGGGTGCGACGAGCAACACCACCATGGTGGCCAGGACGTGGACGCTGCGATGAGCCATCGGTTGGATGTCCATGCGATGCAAAGTGAGGTCGCCGCCAAAGGTAGAGTAGCGGCGCGTGGGATGGGTCGCAATGCGGTGATTAAGGGGGCTGCGGAGTGGAGGTGCGCGGGCCGGGGCGGCCGCGCGAGCCGCCGCCGGCTCCGCCATAGCCAAAGGAGCGCTCGCGGTAACGAACGGCGCCGGTGAAACGCGCGCCGACGAGGTTGGACCAGGTTTTTTCTTGTGACGGCGTCAACTGCGCGACGATCTCCTGAACGGCTTGCTCGCGGAGTTGAGTCTCCTCGACGGATGGTTGTGATCGAGAACCGGGGCTTCCCGGGCCGGAAGTGGGAGGGGGACCTCCAGGGGCATTGGAGCCGACCACCCCACCGGGTCCGCGCTGGCGGAATGTTTCGCGAAGGGACGCGCGGAATTCGGTTTGGACCATCCGGATGGCGTCCTTTTGATCGGGCGTGAGAGCCAGCACCTCGATGATATCGGGGTCGCTGAATGCTGATGGGCCGCGCACTTGTCTGGAGATCTCGCGGAGGCGGATCAACTGACGCGGGGAGAGAGACTGTTCCAGAGTGGTTTCGATGTGGCCGGCGAGAGCGGTGTAGATTTCACGTTTCTGGGCGGAAGGCATCGTTCGAAGGTCGCGCGGGTCGGCGACTTTATCCAGCACGTCTCCCGCCGCCTGCTGGACGGCGTGCAGTTGATCCGCCGAAAAGCCGAGGGCTTCTCCCACCGAAGGCTCGAAGAGCAAGGACGCGCGGGTCGAGGCGCGGGAGAACTCGTCGAATGCCGACAACTCGCCGAGGATGTTGGCGACGCGAGCGCGGGCAGCGGCTAGCTCGCCGCCGATGGCCGGCTGATCCTTGTACTCATCAATGAACCCCTGGTAGTAATCCAGGGAGGCTTCGAGCATCTCCCGCCGCACGTCGGCGGACGACGGCTTGTCGGCAAGCTCGTCGGCGGCGACGCGGCTGAGGAAATCGACGATGTCGCGGGCGTGCTTGAGGCCGCGCTCGGCGCGCGTGCGCTGCTGACTTGCTTCGATGGCGCGATCGCGTTCGCCCACGTAGGCGGCGCGCGTCTTTGCCTGCTCGCGGGCGATCAGCAGGGTACTGACCAGCAGACCAACGGCGGCGAGCAGTAATACCGTGACTGCCGACAGCGCCAGGGATCGGTGGCGCCGCGTCCATTTGATCGTTTTGTCCCACATGGATGGGGGGCGGGCCAAGATCGGCTCATCATGTAGAAAACGCCGCAGGTCTTCGGCCAGCGCGCCGGCGGATTGGTAGCGGTCGGCGGGGTCTTTGCCAATGGCCTTAACAAGGATCACTTCCAGCTCGCGCGGGATCGTTTTATCGATCGATCGCGGAGGGCGCGGCTCGCCGTAGCCATGTTGATAGAGGAGTTGCTCGTGCGTTTCGCCGGGGAGGGCGCGCTCAAGCGTGAGCAGCTCGTAGAGCGTAACGCCGAGCGAATAGACGTCGGTCCGCTGATCGAGCACGACGGCGCGGCCGGATGCCTGCTCGGGGCTCATGTAGCGCAGGGTGCCGAGCATGTCGCCGCTGCGGGTGACGCCGGTTTCGGTGTAGAACTGCGCGAGGCCGAAGTCGGTGATCCACAGGTTTCCGTGGGCATCGAGCAGGAGGTTGGCGGGCTTGATGTCGCGGTGCACGATGCCGGCGCGATGGGCGTAATCGAGCGCCTCGGCCGCCTGCAGCCCAAGGCGAGCGACCGATCGCGCGTAGGCTTGCCCTTTGGTGGAGCGGACGGCGGTGAGGCTTTGCGCG
>JBBRIN010000542.1:0-3469 GCA_038221115.1 Tepidisphaerales bacterium | reverse complement strand
CGCCGAGGCCGAGACCAGGGCGCGTGCCGTGCTGGAGCGCGTCGGCATGAGCCGACTTTCAGATGCGCCGGCGCGATCGCTCGGCACCCCCGGCCGCAAGCGGCTGGAAATTGCCCGCGCACTTGCGACTGAGCCCAAGGTTCTGCTGCTCGATGAGGCCATGGCCGGCCTCACCCAGCGCGAGGTACAGCTGGCGATCGATCTGGTGCGCGACATCCATCGCTCCGGCATCACGCTCGTCATCGTCGAGCACATCATGGAAGTCATCATGTCGCTGGCGAGCCGCGTCGTGGTGTTCCACCAGGGCAAGGAGATCGCGCGCGGCAGTCCGCGCGAGGTCACCGCCAACCCGGATGTGATTGCCGCCTATCTCGGCACCCGCGCCGCCAAGGCGGCTGCCGGCCACACGCCGATCGAGTTGATGGGCGGACCCGTGACATGAGCGCGTTGCTCCGGATCGAGCATCTTGAAATCCGTTACGGCGATCTGATCGGCGTATCGGATGTTTCGCTGGAAGTTCCCGAAGGCAGCGTGGTGGCGCTGCTCGGTTCCAACGGCGGCGGCAAAACCACGGTGCTCAACGCCATCGCCGGTCTCATTCCCGTGCACGCCGGATCGATCAACTTCAATGGCGAGGAGATCGGCGGCCAAGCTGCGTTTGCGATCGTGCGCAAGGGGCTGGCGTTGTCGCCGGAAGGCTGGCGGCTGTTCGTGCAGCAGAGCGTCGAGAACAATCTCTTGCTCGGTGCCACGCCGCTGCGCGACAAGGCCCGTACGGCGTGGCTGTTGGAGCGCGTCTACGAGATCTTTCCGAAACTAAAGGAGCGGCGCAGCCAGCGCGCAGGCACCATGTCCGGCGGCGAGCGGCAGATGCTGGCGGTCGGCCGCGCCTTGATGAGCGATCCAAAACTGCTGATGCTGGACGAGCCGTCGCTGGGACTGGCGCCCACGGTGGTGGAATCCATGTACGAGACGTTTGGAAGGCTGCATCGGGAAGGGCTGACCATCCTGCTCGCCGAGCAGTCGATCGAACTGGCGCTGGAAGTCTCTGATTTCGCCACCGTGCTCCAGGTGGGAAAGAGCGTGCTGTCCGGCACCGCCGCGTCGCTGGCGCAGGATCCGCAGGTGCAGAAGGCTTATCTCGGGACGGGGTGATCCAGCGTAAGATGGCGCGGCAGTGATCGGCGTTCGCCGGCCTACTTGATCTTGTCGTAGGCTGCGGCGAAATCGGCCAGCGGCATCGGAATGCTGATGGTTTCCTTGGCCAGATTCTGGAACGAGACCTTCAACTGCTTGCCCGATTTCATCTCGGCCAGCATATCAGACGCAATCGGCGCGTTGGCAAAACAGCCGCGCTGCTCGCAGGTCTGAATTTGCATGTCCGTCGTCTTGCCGTCATCGACCTGGAGCTTGGCACCGGCCGGCAGGTTAAGCCCGAGCGGTAGTTGAACGATGGCGGCCGGCATGTGGGTGTCGCCGGGCACGTGGATGTTGATCAGAATGATCAACTGTCCGGTCTTGGTCAGGACCGCGGTCTGTTCGGCCGCACATTCGAGCGGCGCGCCGCGACTGGCGCTGGAGCATCGCGCGATCCAGCCGGGAGAGGCGGGCGGATTGGCAGGTGTTGCCTCGGCCTGAGGAGCCGCCGGGGCCGGCGTTGCCTGCGCCACGGGGGCCGGGCTCTTGGCCTTGGGGGCCTGTTGTGCGCTGGCTTGCCCGGATAGAGCGAACGTCATGGCTACGGTGATCGCAAATTTGACTGAAATCTTCACTGAACCGGCTCCGCTGTTTGCAGCTATCGGATGTGCCGGTCGCGCTTTAAAGTCAAGTCATTCGGCCGCTTGCTTGACCGCGCCTTGCGCGTCCGGATGCGCCTCGTCGTCGGATGGTTCCGATCGGCCCCAGCGCGAGAACGCATTCGAAAGCCAGTCGAGATAGAGATACACCACCGGCGTCGTGAACAGCGTCAGCGCCTGGCTGACGATCAGGCCGCCGACCATGGCATAGCCGAGTGGCTGGCGAATTTCCGAGCCGGTTCCGGTGCCCAGCATCAGCGGCACGCCGCCGAGCAGTGCTGCCATCGTCGTCATCATGATCGGGCGGAACCGCAGCAGCGCCGCCTTGCGGATCGCAGCTTCAGGTTCGAGATGCTCGTCGCGTTCGGCCGAGATCGCGAAGTCGACCATCATGATGCCGTTCTTCTTCACGATGCCGATCAGAAGCACGATGCCGATCAGCGCGATCAGGCTGAAGTCGAACCCGAACAGCATCAGGATCGCCAGCGCGCCGACGCCGGCCGACGGCAGCGTCGACAGAATCGTGATCGGATGGATATAGCTCTCATAGAGAATGCCGAGGATCAGGTACACCACCACGAGCGCGGCGAGGATCAGCAGCGGCACGGTGCCGAGCGATTGCTGGAACGCCTGCGCCGTGCCCTGGAAGCTCGAATTGAGTGTCGTCGGCGCGCCGAGTTCGACCATCGCCTTCTGCACCGCGTCCGTTGCCTGGCCCAGCGCCGCGCCCTGCGCAAGGTTGAAGCTGATGGTGATCGCCGGGAACTGGCCCTGGTGGCTGATCGACAGCGGCCGCACCGGCACGCTGGTCCAGGTCGCAAAGGTCGACAGCGGCACCTGGTCGCCGGTGGTCGGCGACTTCACGTAGATCTTGTTGAGGGTGTCGAGACTGCCTTGCAGTTCCGGCAGCACCTCGAGGATCACGTGATAGCTGTTGAGCTGCGTGAAATACTGCGTCGCCTGGCGCTGGCCAAATGCATCGTACAGCGTGTCGTCGATCAGCTGCGGCTGGATGCCATAGCGCGATGCGGTGTCGCGGTTGATCTTCAGCTCCAGCGTCGTGCCATTGGTCTGCTGGTCGGTCGCGACGTCGCGCAGCTCTGGCAGGGTCTGCATCTTGGCCAGGATTTTCGGCGCCCATTCGTTCAGTTCGCCCAGGTTGGCATCCTGCAGTGTGAACTCGAACTGCGTCCGCGTCGGCCGGCCGCCGAGCCGCACATCCTGCGCCGCCTGCATATAGAGGCGCGCACCCTCCACCTTTTCGAGCTTGGGGCGCAGGCGGGCGATGATCTGCTGGGCGGACGCCTTGCGCTCACTGCGCGGCTTCAACGTGATGAACAAATTGCCGTTGTTGCCGGCCCGACCACTGCCGCCGATCGCCATCGCGACGGAAGCGACATCGGGATCGGCCTGCACGATCTTGCCGAGTTCTTCCTGATGCCGCTTCATGTCGGCGAAGGAAATGTCCTGATTGGCTTCCGACGTTGCGGTGATCAGGCCGTTGTCCTGCTGGGGGAAGAATCCCTTCGGAATCACGACGAACAGATAGACCGACAGTCCCAGCGTTGCGAAGAAGATCAAAAGCGTCGTCAACTTCCAGCGCAGCGCGAGATCGAGGCCGCGCTCGTAGCCGCGAAGCATCGCGTCGAACGCGCGCTCGCTCCATTGATAGA
>JBBRIN010000541.1:0-3471 GCA_038221115.1 Tepidisphaerales bacterium | reverse complement strand
GATGCTAAGACGCCGCTTTCGGGTAGCGAGGGTCCCGTGCTCGATCCCGTGGTCTGCATTCGCCGTATCGTGGTTTTGCAGCCGCGCGACTCGGTGCGCATCGAGCTGGTCACCGGCGTCGCCGAGACGCGCGACATGGCGTCCAGTCTCGTCGAAAAATATCACGATCGACACCTGGCGGACCGCGTGTTCGAGCTGGCCTGGACGCAGGCGCAGGTGGTGCTCCGTCAACTGGAGGCCACTGAAACCGATGCGCGGATGTATGGGCGGCTCGCCAGTGCCGTGCTCTACTCCAGCCCATTGCTCCGCGCGGCCGGCACCGTCATCTCGCGCAACCGCCGCGGCCAGTCCGGGCTCTGGGGGTACAGCATTTCCGGCGACCTGCCGATCGTGTTGCTGAGGATTGCGGACCAGGCGCAAATCAATCTCGCCCGGCAACTCGTGCAGGCGCACAGCTACTGGCGCGTGAAGGGGCTGGTGGTCGATCTGGTGATCTGGAACGAGGACCAATCCGGCTATCGGCAGGTCCTCCAGGACCAGATCATGGGCGTGATCGCATCCCGTGCCGAATCCGGCTTGCTCGATCGGAGGGGCGGGATCTTCGTCCGCCGCGTCGAGCAGATATCGGAAGAGGACAAGACGCTGATGCAGACGGTGGCGCGGGCGATCATCAGCGACACCGCCGGTACGCTGGCCGAGCAGGTGGAACGCCGTCCGCGCGTCGAAGTGCCGGTGCCGCGCTTTAACCCCGTGCGGGCACGGCGGCAGGAGATACCGATCGGCGTTGAGGCGCAGCGCCACGATCTGGTCGCCTTCAACGGGATCGGCGGCTTTACTCAGGACGGCCGCGAGTACGTGATCACGACGACCCCCGAGTCGACCACACCGGCCCCGTGGGTCAATGTGCTGGCCAATCCGTGGTTCGGCACGGTCGTCAGCGAGAGCGGCGGGGCGTACACGTGGTGCGAGAACGCGCACGAGTATCGGTTGACCCCTTGGTACAACGACCCGGTGGCGGACGTGACCGGTGAGGCGTTTTACCTGCGCGATGAGGATTCGGGACGTTTCTGGTCGCCCACGCCGCTACCGGCGCGCGGGCCGATGCCGTACACCACCCGCCATGGCTTCGGCTACAGCGCCTTCGAGTACACCGAGGCCGGCGTTCGGTCGGAAATGTGGACGTACGTGGCGATTGACGCACCCGTGAAGTTCATCGTCCTCAAACTGCGCAACGATTCGGGCGCAGGTCGGCGGCTCTCCATCACGGGTATTTTCGAGCTCGTGCTCGGGACAAACCGCCCGGCAAATCTCCCGCACGTCGTTACCGAGATCGATCCCAAAACCAACGCGCTTTTTGCCCGTAACTCATACAACGGCGAGTTCGGCGATCGCATTGCGTTTCTGGATACCGGTGAGGGGCAGCGCACCGTGAGCGGCGATCGGACCGAGGTGCTCGGCCGCAACGGGAGTCGCGCCAGCCCGGCGTTTATGAGGCGGTCGCGTCTGTCCGGGCGAGTGGGCGGAGGACTCGATCCCTGCGCCGCGATGCAGGTCATGGTTGACTTGGCCGACGGTCAGGAGCGTGAGATCGTCTTCACGTTCGGCTCGGGCCGCGACCTAAGTGATGCGCGCAACCTGGTTACCCGCTTCCGTGGCAGCGGTCCGGCGCGCGCCGCGCTGGAAGGCGTCTGGGGACATTGGAACCACAAGCTGGGCGCCGTTCACGTGCAGACGCCGGATGTGTCGCTCAACTTCCTGGCCAACGGATGGCTCATGTATCAGGTCCTGGCGTGCCGGCTCTGGGCGCGCAGCGGATTTTACCAGTCGGGCGGAGCGTTCGGATTTCGAGATCAGCTTCAGGATGCCATGGCGGTGATTCATGCCGACCCGTCCATCCTCCGCGAGCAGCTTCTGCGGTCGGCGGCACATCAATTCGGTGAAGGCGACGTGCAACACTGGTGGCACCCTCCCGCCGGGCGCGGCGTGCGGACCCGCATCTCGGATGACTACCTCTGGCTTCCCTATGCCGCCGCTCGTTACATCGCCGCCCTGGGCGACACCGGTGTGCTCGACGAGAAGGTTCAGTTCCTCACCGGCCGAGCGGTCAAGCCCGACGAGGAAAGTTACTACGACCTGCCGGGCCGTGCCGATCAACCCGCCACGCTGTACGAGCATTGCGTGCGCGCGATCCGCAATGGCCTGCGCTTCGGCGAACACGGGCTTCCCCTGATGGGCTGCGGCGATTGGAACGATGGTATGAATCTCGTGGGCGAACACGGCAAGGGCGAGAGCGTGTGGCTGGCCTTCTTCCTTTACGACGTGCTCAAGCAGTTCGAACCGCTGGCGCGGCAACACGGGGATGCGACTTTTGCCGATCAGTGCTTGGCAGAGGCGACGAAGCTGCGGCAGAATATCGAAGATCACGCCTGGGATGGCGAGTGGTATCGCCGCGCTTACTTCGACAGCGGCGAGCCGATGGGCTCTGCATCAAGCCCGGAGTGCCAGATCGATTCGCTTCCGCAGAGCTGGTCGGTCTTGTCGCGAGCGGGCGAGCAATCCCGATCCCTCCAGGCGCTGGAATCGCTCAACCAACTTCTGGTGAAGCGCGATATCGGCGTGATTCAGTTATTCGACCCGCCCTTCGATACGTCCCATCTGAATCCCGGTTACGTGAAGGGATATGTCCCGGGCGTGCGGGAAAACGGCGGCCAGTACACCCATGCCGCTGTCTGGGCCGTGATGGCGTATGCCGGTATCGGCGACAGCGCCCGCGCCTGGGAGCTGTTCAATCTCATCAACCCGGTTCGACACGGCGACAGCGCTGCTTCCATTGCCACGTACAAGGTCGAGCCTTATGTCGTCGCCGCCGACGTCTACACCAACCCCCAGCACGCAGGCCGCGGCGGCTGGACCTGGTACACCGGCTCGGCGGGCTGGATGTACCGACTCATTACCGAATCTCTACTCGGATTACGGCTGGACGTCGATCGCCTGCACGTTCATCCACTCTTTCCGGCTACGTGGCCCTCGTTTGAGATCCACTACCGGTACCGGGAGACCTTCTATCACATTCACGTCGCCAGGTTGGGCGACGACCCATCGCTCAGGCACATCACCGTTGACGGGGCGAATCAGCCGGACGGCGTGATTCCGCTTGTTGATGATCGCCGCGAACACCGCGTCCGCGTGGAAATAGGCCACGGCGCTTTAATTGCTTCGTAACTCTCTCAGGCAAATCAACAGCGGCCAAACTTCAACGGTGCGGCCGCCCCCTCAAATAAGCGGACCCACGCGGGTTGGGCGTGGGTCCTCGCACCCCTGACCGGAGCCTGAGCATATCATACCGAGGTGGATTTTGGAAGTTTGCATGCAGAAACTGCAGGGCCTTTCAGTTCTCAGTTAATTTGCGGTGTACGGCCTGCAGGGCCTTGACGGGGTTTGCGCAGAAGGTCCGGAGTTGAGCGGCCCGGT
>JBBRIN010000540.1:0-3474 GCA_038221115.1 Tepidisphaerales bacterium | reverse complement strand
CTCCCACCAGCCGTGTCCATTTGCCCGCCATCCGGTAATCGCCACGCCGCCGCTGATCACCGGCGTCTCGCTGAGCGCTCCGGCCTCGTAGACAATCGGCGCATCCGCCTCCCCCGAATCCTCCGCTCCGAGCGTCAGCGGCTCCGCCAGTCGATAGGTTCCCCCGCGTACATGGACGATCGCCCCATGCGGCTTGCGCTTGCGAATCTCATCGCGCGCGCGTTGCAGCGTGGCGAATGATTCGTTGACCGACGCGCCGGTGCCGGCGTCATTTCCCTCCGCCGCGACGTACAACTGCAACGGCTCTCCCCGCGCCACCACGCTCATCAACACAGTCGCTAGGAGCAGTAATATCCTCATGATCACTTTGACTTCCTCGCCCCCGTGCCTTGCGTCTAGAAGCCCAGAAAATGTCGCGCGACGCCAATCAGCGCCGCTCCGCCGATCACCCAGGTGGCATTTAAGTTCCACATCAGCAACACAGCCAATGAACCGATGGCGATCACCGCCGCGGTGACATCCACGACGGCGGCCGCGCCCAGCCGGATCGTGACGACGAGGATGAGGGCCACGACCGCCGCGTTCATGCCGTCCAGCGCTCCGCGTGCCAGCGGATGATTGCGAATGCGAGGCAGCAACGGTCCGAGCATCGCCACGAAACAGAAGGCCGGCAGGAAGATCGCAGCCGTCGCGAGCACGCCGCCGGCGATCCCGCCAACGACTCCGCCGCCGAATTGAGTATGCCCCAAAAGGTAGCCGATGAACGTCGCCGTGGTCAGCAGCGGGCCCGGCGTGATCTGTCCGATCGCGATCGCATCGAGCAACTGCTGCTTTGTCATCCACCTCCGCTCGTCCACGAGGCCGGCTTGCAGGTAACTGACCAGCACATACCCGCTGCCGAAGAGTGTCGCTCCGACCCTCAGGAAGAAGCCTCCCATTTGCCAGTAGGGCGATCCGAGCGGCGTCATTGCGCCCAGCGGGGCGAGCATGGGCCACATGGCAGGGTCGGCTTTCAGCGTCGCGCCGCCATTCCAGATCGCCCCCGCCAATGCGGCGATGGCAAGGATGATCAGCACCATGTCGAACCGGCCAAGTGCGCGCGTGATCGGCGCCAGCGCCGGATAGCGGCCGACGAGCGACGCGGCCACCGCCGGATCGGCAAGGCACCCCAGGGCGGTTGCGGCCAGCGCGACGATGAAGGTAAACCGGTCGCGCACGCCCGCCTTGATGAACCGCAACAGTGCCGCCGCCACGATCGCCACGACGCCCGCGCTGATGGCTCCGAATGCCGCCCCGACCGCTGGGTGCGGCTGCGCGGCGCTGGCGGCGAAGGTCACGTACAACCATGCCAAGGGCAGCACGATCAACATTGCCGGGACGATGAAGCAAAACCCTGCGACGAACATGCCCGGCCAGCCGGCGCGCAGGAGTCCAAGTTGGATCGCCACTTCGGTCGAATTGGGCCCGGGGATAAAATTGACGGCGGCGAGCAGGTCGAGGAAATGCCGGCGATCGAGCCATCCGCGCCGGCGGACGGCTTCTTCCTCCATCAGGGCGATGTGTGCGGGCGGCCCGCCGAAGGAAGTGAAGCCGAGCTTGGTAAACACGCGGGCCACCTCGCCGAGCCGCGACCGAGCATCATGCGCCATGGCCGAAACGTAGATCGCGGCGCGGGAAAAGGAAAGGAGCTCAGAATCCCGCCTGGGCAATCTCGACCGCCTTCAAGGTGGCGCGCGCCTTGGCAAGCGTTTCTTCGTATTCGCTGGCGGGGACCGAGTCGGCGACGACGCCGGCGCCGGCCTGAACGTCGTACACGCCGTTTTTCCAGACGATGGTTCGGAGGGCGATGGCGGTGTCGAGGTTTCCGGCGAAGTCGAGATAGCCGACGGCGCCGCCGTAGGGGCCTCGGCGGGTGGGCTCGAGCTCGTCGATAATCTGCATGGCGCGGATCTTGGGGGCGCCGCTGACGGTGCCGACCGGCAAGGCGACGCGGAGGGCGTCGAGGGCAGTGTATTTTTCGGTGTCGAGCATGCCGGTGACGTTGGTCGTGATGTGCATGACGTGGCTGTAGCGTTCGACGGACATGACGTCAGAAACGACGACGGAGCCGGTCCTGGCGACGCGGCCGATGTCGTTGCGGTGCAGGTCTACGAGCATGATGTGCTCGGCGCGCTCCTTGGGGTCGGCGAGAAGTTCCTTTTCGAGCATGAGGTCTTCGGCAGGCGTATGCCCGCGGCGACGGGTGCCGGCGAGGGGGCGGCTGGTGATGACGCCATCCTGCACGCGACAGAGGATCTCGGGGCTGGCGCCGATCAGCGTGCAACTGGGGCACTTCAGGTAAAACATGAACGGGCTGGGGTTGATGATGCGCAGGGCGCGGTAGACGTCGAAGGGATCGGCCTCGCTGGGGACGCGGAGGCGCTGGCTGGGGACGAACTGGAAGATGTCGCCGGCTTTGATGTATTCCTGGCCGGTACGCACGGCGTTCTCGAATTGTTCCTTGGTGAAGTTGCTGGTGTACGCGATGGGCGAGCCGGGGCTGCGCGGGTCGATCTCGCCGATCTGGCTGAGGGGGGGCTGGGAGAGGCGGGCGACGAGGCCGTCGATGCGGTGGCAGGCGTCGCGGTAGGCGTTTTCAATGGCCTCGTCATTCGTCCTTTGTCCTTGGTCCTTGGCAGAAGGCAGCGTTCCGTCCGCTGAAGCGGACCCTACATCACGTGTAGGAATCTCCGCGTTGGCGACGACTTTGATGGTTTTGTCGACGTGGTCGAAGATGACCAGCTCGGTGTAGAGGCCGAAGAGGAGGTCGGGGAGGCGGCGGTCGTCTTTGGGGGGTGAGGTCAGTTTCTCGGCTTCGTAATAGCGGATGGTGTCATAGCCGGCGAAGCCCACCAGGCCGCCGGTGAAGGCAGGGAGATTGGGGTCGCGATGGTAGCGCCGGGGAGGCATCATCCGCTGGAGGTCAGCGAGGGGGTCGGTGGTTTTAAATTCGTCGGCACGGCGCGGGGTGAGGTAGGCGGCGTTGCCCTCGGCGACCTGGTAGACCTTGGAGGGGCCGGTGGCGATGAAGGAGTAGCGGCCGATTTTTTCGTTGCCGATGACGGATTCGAGGAGGAATGCGTGGGGGTCGCGGCCAAGGAGCTCGAAGGCGGTGACGGGGGTGAGACGATCGGCGAGGAGCTGGCGGTAGACGGGGATGATGTCGGCCGATTGGGCGGCGGTTTTGAAGGCGGGGAGGTCGGGGAAGTATTTGCGCATCGCGGAGGGATTGTAGCGGGGGGAGGGGGGGGACGCGATGAAGGCGTTTGTCGGATCGGAACGAAAAATGAAAAACTAGAGCACGTTTCACGGTGATGTATCGCTATAGCCGCAATGCTCGAAGTAGCCTTCGCAGTCATCGAGGGTGATCGCGTGCAGCGCGTCCCTTACGCCGTCTACCACTCGATCATTGGTGCGGGCGGCCGCTTTTGTCAG
>JBBRIN010000539.1:0-3477 GCA_038221115.1 Tepidisphaerales bacterium | reverse complement strand
GTCGGCGGGATACCAGACCGGCCCGTTGTCGCTGGTAAAGATGACCAGCGTGTTGTTGGATTGCCCGGCGGCGTCGAGCGCGCGCAGGAGCTGCCCGACCGCGTCGTCCACCTGCATGACATAGTCGCCATACGGGCCGACGCCGGATTTACTCGCGAAGACATCGCTGGGGACCCACGGCGTGTGCGGGCTCGGCGGCGCGAAGTAGAGAAAGAACGGCTTCTGCGCGCCCTTCCGCGAGGCCAGAAACGCGACCGCCTTCGCCGTGAACTTGTTCAGCACATCTTCATGCCTGAAATCCGGGGCAATCGGCCCCGCGCGCCAGAATTTGCCTTGGATGGGCGAGGTATCCGGAGAGTGGTGATCTTCGGTGTGGCCCGTCGGGGCGAGCGTGGGATAGTCGTTGTCGATGTAGAAGTAGGGTGGAATGTCGAGCGAGGCGTGCATCCCGAAAAATGAATCGAACCCACGATCCACCGGCCCTCCGCGCAGCGGCTTGGCGTAGTTGAAGGCGGTGCCGTTGTCGAAGGACTGATGCCATTTGCCGATCATGGCCGTCGAGTAGCCGGCCTGCTTAAGAAGCGACGCAATGGTAAGGCGATCGGGCTCAATGAGAGTCTCGGTGTTGAAGTTGCGATTGTTGCGAAACGGGTAGCGGCCCGTCAGCAGCCCGTAGCGGCTCGGGACGCAGACCGAGCCCGGCGCGTGCGCGTCCGTGAAGCACATCCCCGCTCTGGCGAGCGCGTCGCAGTTGGGGGTGGCGATTTTAGACTCGGCGTTGAACGGGGCGACGTCGCCGTAGCCCAGATCGTCCGAAAGGATCAGCAGGATGTTGGGTGGCGCGTCAGCGGCAAGAATGATTTTTGGGAAGCCAAGGCAGGAGAGCAGGATAAGAATGGTCGACGCTCGCATGATGGTTCTCTTGTAAGGGCTTCTGGGCCGCACGCTTTGCTCCCAATCACTCATAAGTGAATTGGGCAGTCGCGCGACATGTGATATCGGGCCGGAGCCGGATCCAATGGGCGGAATAGCCCCATGGAAATGAGTGTGTGATCGTTTTGCCGGGCGGCACCTCAATCGTCGCATAGGTATGCCAATGATCGTCGGCGGTAACGTCGACTTCGAGCGTAAACGTGACCGGCATCGCCGCGTCGTGCGAAAGGGCAAGGGTCTTTTTATCGTAACCCGCCATGAGGTACGCATCCGAGGGCTCATTGGATTTGACCGAAGAATTGAGCCACGGGCCGCCGCGGCCGGTGGGCTTGCCGAATTTCCAAAGGTCGTCGATGTCGCCGAGCCAGAGTCCGGATTTACCATCGGGCGTGGGAAAGTAATGGCCATCGGGCTTGGCAGAACTCAAATTGCCCGCCAGCACAAGCATGCCGCGCCAGGAGCAGAAGTCGGTGATGTATTTGTTGTGTGAGCAGACGGGGTGCAGTCGCCTCGCGCCGCCGGCCGATTCGCGCGGAACGACATAAAACGCGCCGGCCGCATTGAGCAGCGAGCGCTCCGTGACCACCTCGCGGAGGGCGCGCGCCCCGGGATGGCCGGGGGCGGATTGATCGGGTGTCGAGCGCGGAAGGCGAAAGCGTTTTTTCCCCTCCGCCCCTTCGAGCAGGATCAATGACGCCTCATCTCGCGTAAGGCGCAGCGGCTTGGATTCAGAGCCGATCGGCGGGAACTCCTCCGTCAGCCGCGCCGTCAAATCGGGCGTGAATTCGTAGGTCGGCCCCCACGACGCTTTCCCGACGGCATCGACCGATTGCGTTTCAAAAAGCAATGAGCCGCGATCGTGGCCCAGCGGACGAAGCATGCCGGCGGTCCAGGCTTGTTCGTTGCCCGCCGTCGGTGCGACGGAGGCGAAAAGCTTGGGGACAGTCGTTGCGCCGCCGCCCGGGCCATAGTGAAAGTACGCGGTGGCGTGCGTGCAGTCTTTATCTGGCGTAAGACGAATCCACTGGGCATCGAGCTCGCGCGGAAAGACGTGATAGGCGTATCCGTGGCGATCGACAGTGATCTTATCGTGCGCCGTCCAATGATTGTCACCCGCCAGATCGAGCTCGATGCTGAACGTCACCGGCCAATCCGAGTCATGCGCGACGTGGAGGATGCGTTGCGTGTACCCCGTGAATAAGTACGGCGCGGACGGCTCGCCCGCCTTCAGGTCATCGCCGACATACGGCCCGCCGAAGCCGGAGGGACGGCCGTTGTCGGGCAGGTGCAACCAGGTGGTGAACCAGAGATTGGATTGCGATTGCCCTAGCAGCGGATTTTGCAACACCGAGGCGTCGTCGCAGCCAAACACGATGCGGTTCTGCCACGGCGCGAAATCAGCGGTGATTTTAAGGTAATTGGCGATCGGCTTCAGCCCGGCGCTGTTGGCGGCGGAGAAGGTCTTGGGGAATTCAAACCATCCACCGTGCATGTTCATCAGCAGATGGTCCGGCGTCACCTGGCGAATGCGCGGCCACTCGGTGTACCAGCCGTGCGGCGCCACGTACGAGTAATCGGCGACGGGAAGTCGATACGTATGCCACACGCCCGCATCCAGCAGCTTGAGGATCACCGAACGCCGATCCCACCCGATCGCCCAAAGCGGCGCATCCGGCGACGGGTTGCCCTCGATGCCGCCCGGGCCGGTGACGTCGGTGAATTGACGCCGATCGACGGTCGTCCACTCGTCACCGTCAAACTCGGCAAGGATTCCCGCGGCCTCGGGGTCCTTCGCGTACGCCGGGTCGTCGAGCTCCGGGTGGTTCTTGTTCACGATCGCGTTGCCGTTGTTCGAGATGACGAGCCGACGCTGCCCGGTGTAGGCGCCCTTGGCGTGGGCGCCTGGGGCCATCCGGGCGAACAGCTCCGTCGGGGCAAGTGTGTGGACGTCGACCTCAAAGAGCGCGCCTTCCATGTCGACGAGGTAAACCTTGTTCGCCGGATCGAGCAGATGGCGCGCGGCGGCCGTGATGCGGGCAGGCATCACTTTGGGTGGTATGGCCCGAACCTTTCGCTCGGCGTCGATAAAGTAAGGGCCGATGATGAGCTGGTTGGATTCGGTGTGGATGAGCCGATCGGCTGGGGTGCCGCCGACCGATTCAGGCCGCGCGGTGCGCGTGAGATCCGGAGCGATTTCATAGAGCTTGTCGTCGGAGCCCTTGGGTTCGTGCGGGGCGTAGGTGATGACCCAGAGACGATCCGCCCAGGGGACGACGGCGCCGGTGCCGCACTCGCCGCTGGAGTTGAACATGGCCAGGTTCGGATATCGGCCGGAGATTTCGACCGGATCAGCGGCGCGCATCTGAAGCGCGACGAAACACAACATCAGCGTGAGGGTGCGCGTCATGAGGCCTCGGCAAGTGGAGCGCGGCGGTGCATTGCTGCAGCAATAGTACCGGCGAGTTGCGAGGCAGGGGAGGGAAGTTTTCTACGGGGCGCTTACGCCATCGGTTTGAGCGAAAGACAGGTGGCGCGGGTAAAACC
>JBBRIN010000538.1:0-3481 GCA_038221115.1 Tepidisphaerales bacterium | reverse complement strand
CGAGCCGCAAACCCGTCAGGGGGAACGCCCCGATGGGCCGCACTTGCAGTCAGACCTTGGCCTCTTGGCTTCCGTCCCCAGCGGCAGCAGCCCGGTCGCGCCCTTGCTCGCCAGCTTTGTGCGCAGCGCCCGCCATAGCCTGGATTTGACGATCGCCTATTTTGCTCCGTCGGACGACGTCATCTCTGAACTGATCCGCGCCTCGCGACACGGCGTCCGCGTCCGCCTGATGCTGCCCGGCCCGTGCGATGTCAAAGCCGTCCGCTTTGCCGCGCATTCATTTTACGAGAAGCTGCTCGCGGCGGGAATCGAGATCTGGGAGCGCCAGGGCGCGGTGCTCCACGCCAAAACGATGTGCGTCGATCGGAGGGTTAGCGTGATCGGTTCGCTGAACCTCGACTACCGGAGCATCGAGTTTAATTGCGAGCTGTCGGCGATCATCCGTAGCGAGTCGTTTGGGGCCCAAATGACGGCACTGTTCGACCACGACACCAGCTTCGCCCGGAAGATTTCACTGAGGGAATGGCGGCGCAGGCCATGGCGCGATCGCCTGGTCCAATGGGCGGCGAGCCGGGCGAGATATTTGCTTTAAGCGAGTTCCGTTCCGTTTCGCGCGCTGACAGCTCTGCCGTGCAATCCCTACGATCCGTCCATGCGAAAATTCATCTCCGTTCTCGCAGCCCTCTTGCTTGCCGGCTGCGCTCATACTGGAAAACTTGCCTCGAGTCTCGAAAGCCGGGGTCACCAAACGCTGACGGTGATCAGCGAAGCCTTTGCCAATGGGAAACCAATCCCCATCACCTATACCGCCGACGGCCAAAACATCTCGCCGCCGCTGAAGTGGTCGCCGGGCCCGCAGGGGACGACACAATACCTGGTCACGGTGGAAGACGCCGATACGCGCGGTGCGGCGTTCGTCCACTGGACGGCGCTGAACCTGCCCGCCACGGTGACCAGCCTGGCGCAGCGCGCATCGTTGCCTGGAACCGCGGTGTCCGCAGCGTTTCAAACGAATTCCGTAACTACCCCCATTAGCGAGGCGGAGAATTCCAAAGGTTTCGGCGGCTACGTCGGCCCCGAGCCGCCGCCGGGCGAGTTGCATCATTATCACTTTGAGGTCTTCGCGCTGGACGGTCCCCTGAACCTGACCGCGAGCGCCGATCGTCAGGCCGTGCTGAATGCCATGCAGGGACACGTTCTGGCCAAGGGCGAACTGGTGGGAACGTACTATCGGGTCGAGATGCCCCCTGCCGCGGAAAAGAAGAAGTCCTGAGCGCCGGCTAATCAGCGCGAGGTTCATAAAGCGCGTCAAACGCCTCGGGAGGGCGAGGCTCCTGCCGAGCCGTTTGCGCGGGAAGCTCGGCATTCGGCGTTGTCTGGACGCCGACGGCTCGGGCGGAGCCTCGCCCTCCCTATTTGCGCCTCGCGCTCCCTGTCTACGGCGCGCGCTACAATAATCCATCGCTCAGGAACCGTTCCACTCGCCCGAAAACACTTCCGTCGCCGGGCCGGTCATGTAGACGTTGTTGTCGGTTTCGCGCCATTCCAGTTTCAGATCTCCGCCCGGCAGATGGGCGAGGATCTTCCGTCCGGTGCGCCCGGTGAGGACTCCCGCCACGCAGACCGCGCAAGCGCCGGTCCCGCAGGCGAGGGTGATGCCGCTGCCACGCTCCCAGGTGCGCATCGTCACTTCGTTGGGTGAGTGGACCTGGACCCAGTGGGCGTTGACGCGACGAGGGAAAACCTTGTGATGCTCGACGAGTGGTCCTAGCCGCGTAAGGTTTACGCCATTTACATCGTCAACAAATATGACGGCGTGAGGGTTCCCCATTGAAACGAAAGTTGCGGTCAGCACCCCTTCGACACGATCCTTGTCATGTCCGCTCGCGATGATTTCCTCGACAAGCGGTCGGCGCGTGACCGTAAACGTGTACTCGTGAGCGGTGTGACTCGCCCCGACGACGTCCCGATCAACGGGTATTTCGGCGAGCTTGAGGATCGGCTCGGCCATGTTCACGGTCACCCAGGTGACCTTACCGGCCTCGGTCTTGAGGTCGAGCGACAGCACCCCCCTTCCGGTCTCCACCCTCATCGGATTGTTCTTCGTCAGGCCGTGGTCGTAGGCGTACTTGGCGACGCAGCGCACGCCGTTGCCGCACATCTCGCCCTCCGTGCCGTCCACGTTGAACATGCGCATGCGCACGTCGGCACGCTCGGAGGGCAGGATCAGGATCATGCCATCGCCGCCGACGCCGAAGTGCCGGTCGGCCAGCTTGCGCGCCGTCGCCATCGGGTCGGCCACCTTTTCGGCGAAGCCGTTGACGTACACATAATCGTTGCCGATGCCGTGCATCTTCGTGAACTTCATCGCGGCGATTCTATGCAGGAACTTTGCAGGCCGCGAGGCCCCGGGTCCGATAAGCAAATGTGACCATCGCCGAACCTGCCCCCCCTGCCCCCCTTGCGCCCGCATCCACCGCCGCCGCCAGAGCGGCGCGGCACAATTGGGTCGCCAACGTCGCCGCCCTCTCCGATCGCCAACCCTGGACCATCTACGCCCTTGGCGAAATGCCGGCACACGTCGCGTGGACGTTCGGACGAGATGGTTTCCTGACGTGCCTCGATGCGCAGGGGGGGGTTGGCGCATGGTACGCCGGCTGTTCGCTCCCTCGCCGAGCCGGTGAGGTCATGCTTAAGAATCTCACCCTGCACGGTGTCGTCGGTTGCTTTCTGCTGCCCTCCCACGCCGGTCTTGTCGCTGCGGCGCTCGACAAACTACTCCCCCAGCAGGCGTTGATCGTGCTTCAACCCGAAGAGCAGGACCTGCGGGTGCTTTTAGCATCCTGCGATTTCTCATCTGACATTCGCCGCAACCGACTTTGGATCGCCGCCGGCCCCGATTGGCAAGGAATGGCCCGCACGCTCTTCGACCGCGCCCCCGGCCTGCCAACGCCGGCGCAGTTCATTAAGACCGCCGTCTCCGCCGAAGAGGCAACGGCGGCGCTGATTCCCCTCGCCGAGAAGCTCTTTGGGGACGTGAACGAACAACGGGCCTCGCAACTGACTTCGAATGGCCAGAGTGTCGTCTCGGTCGCGCGAAAGCCGCTCCTCGTCATCGCGCCGACTCACTTTCGCTTGTGGGACGATGCGGCGGATGCGCTGCTCACCGCACTGTCCGACGAATCAGAAAATATTGCGCACCTCGATCCGGATGATCCCGCCCAGGCGTCCGCGCTGGGTCTATCCATCGCCGCAAATTCAAAACGCGCGGTGATCGTGGCGAATCGGGGACGAGCTGATCTGCCGGATGTGCTGGGGCGTGAAGTACCCCTGATCGCATGGATCACCGAGCCGCGCCTGCCGCCGTTCAATTCACAATACCCACGCGACCTGCTGATCCTAGCCGACGAAGCGTGGCGCGCTCCAGCCAAAGCGGCGGGGTGGCCGGCGAGCCAGCTTCACGTCGCCTCGTGGCCGCGCG
>JBBRIN010000537.1:0-3498 GCA_038221115.1 Tepidisphaerales bacterium | reverse complement strand
TGAGGGAGCGTTCCTTGAGAACCGTTTGATAGACCTCGATGAGGCGGTCGACGTGTTTGTTTTGCGACAGACCCGGTCGAAGGGCCACGCAAGCCGCGGACATCCGACGGCGAATGGCGTCGTCCATCATCAAGCGGTATCGCTCGCGCAGCGTGGCGACATCACGGGGATCTTCCAGCACAAAACCATGCACGCCGTTGGTCATGATCTCGCAGGCGCCGTTTGCCGTGGTGCTGATCACAGGGACACCCATCGCGAGGGCTTCAAGCACGACAAGGCTGCACGGGTCGTGCCGCGTCGGGAGGACAAAGAAATCGGCGGCGCGGTAAAAAGCGTACGGGTCCCGGGTCGGGCCGGCGAAAATCACCCGATCACCCACGCCTTTATCATTCGCGAGCTTCCGGTACGCCTTCGGGTCTTCCTTTCCAACCACCAGCAGCACGATGCGCGGATCGCTCGCCGGCAACGCTTCAATCGCCGCGGCAAGGCCTTTGCGCTGATAATCCTGGGCGATCATCAACGCAACGAGCCGATCGTCTCCGATGTTGAACCGCCGGCGGACCTCCCGCCCCGCGTCCGGCCGTGCCGCCGGATCGAACTTGTGCAAGTCCACCGCATTGAAAAGCGTCGCCAGACACTCCGGCGCGAGCCGCGGATACTGCCTGCGCACGCTCGCCTTCACGTACTCCGACAGGCAGAGAACGACCGGCGTGTCCGGGTGATCGAGGAGCGATCGCTCAACCGCGGCGAAGCGACGGCGCTTGCGATTAAACCGGTTGGCAAGGGCAACGAGCGGGCGCCAGATGCCGTCATATTTCTCGTGCCCGCTCGCAATTGCGTCGGCGGCCAGACCCGCATGAGGGTGATAAACGTCGCACGAAGGTACGGGCAGCATCGCATGAACAATGTCAAACCGGCCGTGTACGTCACGCATCACCCGACTAACGAATTTTTCGTAAAACCCCAAGCGCGTGCGCGCTTCGACCGGGAGCGGCAACCGTACGCCCACCTCTTCGGATCCGAACGTCGATGCGGCCAAGGTTACATCCATCCCCCTGGCCCCCAGCGCCGTCGCAAGATCGACGGTATACCGCTCCGCGCCGCCGCGCGCGGGATCGGCGTGAAGAATAACCAGCGCGATCTTCATCAACGGGCGATCTTGCACGACCATCGCAGCCACGCAAGGGCGCTAACCGGACACCTAAGGGATCGAAACATTCCGATCCCTCTGCGTCTCGCGCAGCTTGGCGTCATGGCGGGCGATCCAATCGGATTTGCGCTCAATGGATCGGCGGAGGCTCGCGATCGAATCCAGTGCTCGCTTCTCCGAATACCGTTGAAGCCAGCGATCGCGCTGCTCCGCGGTCACGGGCAACGTGGTGGTGCTGTACCAGAACTGCGCCAGATCTTTGACGATCCAGCGGTTCCGCATCGGCCAACCCGGAAGACGCTTTACGCGGCCGGCGTCGATCAAGCGCAGATTCGCCGGATCGTTCACGTTGGCAAAGAAATGGCACAGGTACATGTCGCGATGGTGCAAACCGGCAGCATGAAGCTTGCCGGCCAAATCCGCGCTCGGTTGCAGCAGTTTCTCGAAAGCAAGCCCGTCTCGAACGAGCTTTTCCGCGTCGCGATAGCCGGCGAGGTCCTCGGTAATGAGGAAACTGCGACCGTCGATGAGCCGGCCCCAGCCCACCAGGGGAACCGTCGGAATCCGCTCGATCATCAACGCGCGGATGCCGAGCGCCTCATCATCCGCCGGCGTGGTCGTCCCTCGCGCCGGGTGGTGCCGCTTGATGTGGAGCCGAACATGCCGTCCATCCGCCAGATCGGCATCCAGCGTGCAATTCTCACGCTCCGGAATCGAGCGCCAAACTTTGATATCCGGGTGCGTAAACACGGCCTCGGCATCGAGGCCAATCTCCCGAAGCATCGGCTGATACTGCGGCGCGGCGTTGAACGTGTTGCGGGGGCGATCGAGCATCAAGCAGCCATTCTCGATTCCTCATATCTGAAGGTCGATTGATGTAACTTGGTTCACCGCGCAGGCTCGTGACGTGGATCAAGTACCCGTGCAGGATTCGGCGCAGAAGGGCGCGCAAGCGTAATGCAATAAAAGATGACTAACACGCCTACGGAGATGGCAGCAGCGCCGATTATGATACTCACGATGTAGGATCCGTTGGACCTTCCAGATATCGTATTCTTCAGCCTCACGGTCCCTGCCCAGATAAACATCGACGCGAAGATAATCGCGCTGATGAATGTTAGAAAAGGCGTTTCGGCTCCAAAGGCGAGCATCAGGACCCTTGTTTCAAGAACCGACTGATCCCCGGCTTAAAGATAACCTTGCCGTCGACGACGACGAGTTCCTCATCGAGAAAAAGCTGGACGGATTTGCTGAGGACCTGCGCTTCGAGCTCGAGGCCGTTGCGTTTGACATCGTCGAGCGAGTCGGCCCCGACGTTGATGTGGTACACGTCCTGAAGAATGACCGGTCCCTCGTCGAGCTGCTCGGTGACGAAATGGGCGGTGCAACCGTGTACACGAACACCAGACTCATATGCCTGCTTGTACGGCGCCGCCCCGGGAAAATAAGGCAGAAGCGAAGGGTGGATGTTGATGATCTTCTGGGGGAACGCCTCAACAATCTGTTTCGGCAGGATGCGCATGTAACGGGCCAGCACGATGAGATCCGGCCGCTGCTTGTGCAGCACTCCAAGTAACCACTGGAAGTGCGCAGCCGCGTCGTCGGCGGTGGATTTCCACGAGAAATCGATGCCCGCGCCCAGCGCGACCGGTTCCAGCTCCGCGTGATTGGCGCAGATGGCGACGATTTCCCCGTGCAGCTTCTGACTGCGCTGGTCCGCGATGAGCTGTTGCACGCAGTGCGGCTCTTTGCTGGCCAGAATGACGATCCGCTTCTTGCGCTTTTCGCTTTGAAGGACGACCCGGACCTCCATGTCCATCTTCCGCCCCAAGTCGAGCAGCCCCGTAATCAAGTCGGACAAGTCGGTGGCAAGTTCCTGAAGGTCGACCAGCATATCCATCACGAAGAAACCACGGACGACACGCTGCTCCATGTCTTCGATGTTAATTCCGCGTTCCGCCATGTAGGTGGCGAACTGCGCGACGACGCCCTTCTGGTCCTTTCCCAGGACGCTGACGACCGCGAGAACGGGTTGAGCCACTGAGCTTCTCCATCCGTAAGCCCCCCACGGGAGTAAATCAGTCTACGAAATGGCACGGCGTTCGCAACGAATCGGACACTGTCGGGTCGACAGAGGCCTTGGCACCCCATTGGGCCCTATATTGGAGACTCGCTTGAATCTAGAGCCGCCAAGCCCTGGCCCCTCGTCGGCTTCCGACAATACGATTCTTGATTACGCGCCCGACCCGGCAGCGCCGCCCCGAATGCATCGCCTCAAACGATTTCGACGTGTCGCCGCCGCCACGAAAAAGGGAATCTTCGAGTATCTCGGCCCCGGCCTCATCACC
>JBBRIN010000536.1:0-3501 GCA_038221115.1 Tepidisphaerales bacterium | reverse complement strand
TCACGACGAGATTGTAGTGCGGCGCGGCCCGCGGGTTCGCCCAATCAGGCGGATGCACGTTGGACAGAAGGCGACGGTTGTGTTCGTCCAGCGGGTGTAGCTCTGGCGTGGGGCACCTCGTGGATTGCATCTGCTGAGATGGCTTGTGCGGCGATTGAGGGACAGTTGTCATTCGGCTGCTCCGGAGTCTCTTGCATAGAGGTCGGTATGCTTGGCCGGACCACAAACCATGCTGAAACCCATCCCGTCCATCAAGTCAAACACTGACGTTCAAGTCGGTGGCAGTATCCGTGGCCTTCGGTGAAACGATGACCCCCGTGCCGCCATTCCCGCCGAAAAGATCGCGTCGCGCAAATGTCGTAAATACAGTGGTGGCGCGGGGTTGAGATTATCTTAATGCCATTATTTTTTTATTACCGGTTTGATTCCCATCCCTTTCATGGATCTTCGCCTGCATCTCCGGCTTGATCTTCTCGGTATCGTAGGAACGTCCGCCCTTGTAGTTCGGATTTCGCCTGCCGAGCGCCCGCAGGGTCTGGGCGCAGTTCCAGTGAAACCTGGCCTTCCCCTTGGCGCGCAGACTCGCTTGCACTGTCATTGGTCTGCCGCACAGGTCACAGGTCACTTCGATCATCATCCGATGAACTCGTAGCTTTCCACCGCGCGACCCGCGGAGTTGGCCGGTGCGACGGTATGTCCCGAATGCTTCCCCGCGCGCCAGGATTTACAAAACCCATTGGGCTTGAAGTCCGTGAACTTCCAGAGCGGCGACTTGCGGCAATGCCCCTTGATCCCCGGATGAGATGCGACGATCGACACTTTTCGTTTCTTCTTCGCGATGTAGAGGCGGCAGCACCCATCCAAGAACGCGCCCCCAATGCCCGCCCCTCGGTAATCTGGAAGTACCACGATGCGCGAGACGCGCGAGCGGCCGGTGTGTCCGAATGTGGACATGAAAAGGGCGACTCGTTGGGCGGCTTTAGAGAAACGAGACCAAGGCTCGTATGGCGGCGGAGCTTTCGACATTCACCGTCCCGTTCCCTGCGTTCGCGAACCTCATCGGGATGGACGGATTGGTCCCGTCAAAATTTGTGTGTGCAAATTCCCCGAGAAGGTGCCGCGCGGCCATGTCATATGCTCTAGCTGCTTCGACTTATCCGCGAAGAATGCTTCAAGGTGCTTAAATTCAAGCATTTCGAGTGGCTTTTCCAGCAAAAAATCCACCCCGGTTGCGGGTGGGCTTCAAGCTGGGGTACTAGGATTTGAACCTAGACAAGCAGATTCAGAGACTGCTGTGCTACCGTTACACCATACCCCAAGACGTATGCATCGTATCGGGGTGCGGGAGTTGGTCAAGGGGCGGAGGTCGCAGCCGTGCTTGGAGCGGTAGCCGAAGACGCGGTGGGCGCCGGTGATTTTCCGCGGATCACGTAGCCGACACCGCCGTGGTCGAACCAGGCGTGGGCGAGTTCGGCGGCATTGTAGACGACGCCGTTGCCGCGGGCGCGGCTGGCGGGGTCATTGCAGATGATGTTGCCGTCGGCGGTGAGGCCGCGGATAACGAGGAGGTGGCCGGCGGAGTGCGAGAGAACGGAGGAGGGGAATTCACCATAACCGAAGCGGATGGAGGCGATGACGGGCGCACCGCGGGCGAGCTCTGCGCGGACCTGGTCCCAGGAGCGAAAACGGGCAAGCCAGGCGTCGAGGCCGAGGGAGCCGGCGAACTGGGTGGCGCGGGACCAGTTTCCGAACAGGTCATTTTCGCCGTCGTAGATCGCAAGCGCGTTGTCGATGGTCGGAAGATCAATGCCCCAATAGTTAAGGACCATCGAGACGGACGTGGGGGAACAGATTTGCCAACTGAGAGATGGAGGCGCATCGCCCTGGGCGCGGAAGGGGACGGGGAGATCGAGCGGGCCGGCGCGGAGGATGCGGGCGGGCTCTGCGGCTTTGGTGATTTGATCTTTGACGACACCGGAGTAGACGACGGCGATTCGGCGGAGGGCGGGGACGCGGTTGGCGTGGAGGGAGAAGCTGTCGAAGTTTGCTTTGATCTGGAAGGCGTCGGCTGGCGCGGCGAGCTGGAGGTTGTCGATGTCGACCTTGCCGCCGGGGAATTGGGTGGTGCGATTGCCGGGGAGAGTGCGGCCCCAGGCGCCGATGGCGACCCAGGGGAGCCATCGGGCCGAGGCGATGTCGCGGGCGCGAATCTCGAAGGTGACGCCGCAGTCGGGCGGGACGTCGGCGTTCCAGGAGGGGACCAGCTCGGTGAAAGGAAAATCGGTGGTGAAGGAGGCGGAGGTCCATGATCCCTGCCGGGGGAAGGATTTTTCGCGCGGGTCTTCGAGCACGACGCGCGGGGGCTTGCCGGGGAGGAGGCGGGCGCGCTGGGTGGTGCCTTCGGCGAACGCGTTGGCGGTGTCGAGCATGACGAGGCGGTCGACGATGCCGCGCGGATTGGCGAGAGCGTGGATTTTGGGGGGAGGTCGGGTTGTAAAGATCGCCAGCGCGACGAGTACGCCGACCGCACTGCATGAGGTGGCGATGCTGGTGGCGAAAAGCCAGCGGGGGATGGCGTAGCGGTTCTGAGAGGTCAATGGTGGACCTTCGAAATCGACATGGCGGGGACATCGTACCGCGGGTTAGATTGCCGCGGGAGTTTCGAGGCAGAATTTTGGCCTTACGCAACCTGTGGTGTGGATAACCCGTCACGAGCGCAATTAGAGGTTGCAAAGATCCCAGGGAAGCGTATTTTCATCTTTGCCTTCTGGTGGTGTCTATGCCGTACCGGATGATCGCTATTGATCTTGATGGGACGCTGTTGGCTCCGGACGGCAGCGTGCCGGAGCGGGCGAAGGCGGCGATTCACCGGGCGCTGGATGCCGGATTGCTGGTTTGCTTTGCGACGGGGCGGAATTGGACGGAGAGCAAGTCGGTGTTGGATACGGTGCAACATCATTCGACGGCGGTGTTTGTCAGTGGCGCCATGGTGATGGACACAAAAAACGAGGTGACGCTGCACCGGACGATGATGGAGCCGGCGCTGGCCCGGGAAGTGTGCGGGGCGCTCGAGCAGATGGGTCACTCGGCGCTGGCGCTTCAGGATACGCACAAGAGCGGCGGCGTGGATTATCTGGCGACGGCCGGAACGGCGCCGAACGAAGCCGAGCGGATGTGGCGCGAGGTGACGCAGACGGTGGTGCACGAGGTGCCGTCGCTGGGCGAGTGGCCGCACGAGCACACCATTCGGGTCGGCTTGGTAGCGCCGACGGCAGAGGTGGAAAGGGCCCTTTCGGAATTGCAGGCGCGGTTCGGAGAACGCATCGTCAGTCACCGGATTCACGTGCCGGCGTACGGGGTGGACGTAATGGAGGTGTTCGACCCGGCGGTGAACAAGTGGGAAGGGATCCTGCACGTGGCGAGGATGCACGGCGTGGAGCCGGCCCAGATCGTGGCGATCGGCGATGACGTGAACGATTTGCCGATGCTGAAGAATGCGGG
>JBBRIN010000535.1:0-3503 GCA_038221115.1 Tepidisphaerales bacterium | reverse complement strand
AATCAACTGGAGGCTCATGCGCCGTACAAGGTGGTCTCACGCGAGCATGCCGACACCGTCCTTGAGGGGGAAATCACCAAGGTCGACGTTCGCACGCTCAGCCGTCTCTTTAATGAGGCGGTGCCGCAGGAGCAGATGATGGTCGTCACGATCAACTTCACCTGGAAGGACCTGCGTACGGGCCGAATCCTCCTGGAACGAAAGAATTTTCAGCAAACCTCCACGTATTACCCCACCCTCCGCGAGGGCGAATTCGTCGGCTCACAGCAGGCGGTCGAGCAAATGGCACTGGGAATTGTGCAGGAAATGCAGGCGGATTGGTGATCGACCGCCGCGCTGAGCCGTATGACTGTGCAAGACCTGAATATCCGCCCCGCGGCAACGTATGCAGCCTGGCCGGTTTATTCCGGGCGGTCCGGGGTTTGAAGTAGAAAACCGCGGCCGGCGTCCCGTATCATGTGCGGTCAACCCGTCGCGGTGCGACGATGCTGGCTGTAAGCTACCCGTTGCACGAACCGCAGCCTGGTCATGCAGCTTCGGTTATCCCACTTAGGATCCGTTCCTATGGCAGAACAGCGTCCCGAGCGTACTCCACGTAAAAATGGCAAGCCCAACCCCAGCGGCCCTGGCGGCGGTGGAATGAAAGTCGGCCGCGGCCTCTTCGGCTGGGTTCTCTTCGTCGGCCTCGCCGTCGTTCTCTTCAGCATTCTGGTCAAAAGCGGCCGCAGCGCCACCAGCATCGACATCAGCGAGCTCAAGCGCCAGTTCGCCGACAAAAACGTTCAATCGGTCGTCGTGGATGGCGACACCATCCGCGGCAACTTCACCGTGCCGCAGACGCTGGCCGGGCCGACCAAGGTGCAGAGCTTTCGCACCGAGGTTCCCGCGGGCTCTCAGCCATGGGACGTTCTCAAGTGGGTTCTCGACCAGAGCGAGGTGGGCGGCACCACCGTCAAGGTGGAGAACAACACCAGCCTGCTCACATCGCTGATTGTCCCGATCATTCCGTGGATTCTTTTCCTCGCAGTCATCTGGTTCTTCGTCTTCCGCCAGCTTCGCAACAGCGCGGGCGCCGGCGGCATGCTCGGCAACTTCGGCCGCTCCAAGCACCGCATCCCCTCCAAGGAACATACCAACGTCACCTTCGACGACGTCGCCGGCATCGAAGAGGCCAAGGACGAGGTGATGGAGATCGTGGAGTTCCTCAAGAACCCCAAGAAGTTCCAGCGCCTCGGCGGCCGCATCCCGCGCGGCGTCCTGCTCGTGGGAGAGCCGGGCACCGGTAATACGCTGCTCGCCAAGGCCATTGCCGGTGAGGCCGATGTGCCCTTCTTCAGCATCTCCGGCTCCGACTTCGTCGAGATGTTCGTGGGCGTCGGCGCATCGCGCGTCCGCGACCTGTTCAAGCAGGCCAAGGACAACAGCCCCTGCATCATCTTCCTCGACGAAATTGACGCGGTCGGACGCCGTCGCGGCTCAGGCTTCAGCTCCGGCGGGCACGATGAGCGCGAGCAGACGCTCAACGCCATCCTCGTGGAGATGGACGGCTTTGACACCAACGATCAGGTCATCGTCTGCGCCGCGACGAACCGCGTCGACGTGCTCGACCCCGCGCTGACCCGCCCGGGGCGCTTCGATCGCCAGATCTACGTCCCGCTGCCCGATGTGAAGGGCCGGCTTGAGATTCTGAAAGTCCACGCGCGCAAGGTGAAGCTCGGGCCCAAGGTCGACATGATGAGGCTCGCCCGCGCGACGCCCGGCTTTAGCGGCGCCGATCTCGCCGCCATCATCAATGAATCCGCGCTGCACGCGACGCTCGCCGGCAAGGAGTTCATCGAGCAGGACGACCTTGAAGAATCCCGCGACAAAGTTCGCTTCGGCCGCGCCAACAAGAGCCGGGTAATGGACGAGAAGGAGAAGATGGCGACCGCCTATCACGAGGCAGGCCACGCCGTCGTCCAGTACCTGGAAAAGGACGCCGACCCGATCCACAAGGTCACGATCATCCCGCGCGGCCGCGCCCTGGGCGCAACCATGACGCTTCCGGAAAAGGACCGCTACAACTACTCGCGCAAGTGGTGTACCGCCTTTATCCGCATGACCTTCGGCGGGCGCATCGCCGAAGAGATGTTCACCGGCGATCAGAACAGCGGCGTCCTGGGCGACATCCGCCAAGCCACCGGCATCGCACGCAAGATGATCGCCGAGTGGGGCATGAGCGATCGCCTCGGCTTCGTCTTTTATGGCGAAGATGAGAACAAGGCCAACTACTTCGACTTCGGCGGCGGCAAGGAACACTCCGAAGAAACCGCCAAGATCATCGACGAGGAAGTGAAGAAGCTCATCGACACGCTCTTCGAAGAGACGCGGCAGATGCTGCAGGGGCACAAGGACCGTATTGAAGCGCTCGCCAAGGCGCTGATGCAGTTCGAGACGCTGGATGCCGGCGATGTCGACCGCGTGATGAAGGGCGAGCGCCTCACCAAGCCCACGGTCGGCGATCTTCTCGATAGCGAAAACAAGAAGGGCCCTGCCCTGATCATCCAACCGGGCACCGATGCCACCCAGCCGGATATCACTGGCGGCCCAGGACTGGGCGGCGGGCCGCTGCCGTCGCCGGGGTAAATCGCTGCCCGATCACGATCCCTCCCGCCTTCGATAAAGCCTGTCGACCGCCGCGCGCGTCGGCAATGACGGCTGCGCTCCAAACGTGGTGCAGCAGAGCGCGCCGGCTGCATTGGCGAATCCGACCGCCTCGGCAAGCGGGCGGCCTTCGGCGCGGGCCACCGCCAGCGCCGCGGTAAACGCATCGCCCGCCGCCGTCGTATCCACCTGCTTCACTTTCAGCGCCCGAACCCGCTCAATGTGCCCGTCGCGATCGAGTAGCAGGGCCCCCTTGTTCCCCAGCTTCAGCACGACTGCTTCAGGCCCGCGAGCAAGCAGGTTGGAGGCGATTTGTTTTGGATCGAGCACCTGGCGCGGGCCGCGCCGCGCGCCGTTGAGATTCAGCAGCGCCTCCGCTTCCGACTGGTTGGGGGTGAACAGATCGACGCCGAAGAAGGGGCCGGCAAGTCCCTTAGGCGGGACAGGCGCCGGATCGAGGATCGTGTAAACGCCGAGTCGCTGACACAGCGCGATCGCATGGCGCACGGTCGCAAGCGGTATCTCCAATTGCAGCACCACGACGGCGGCGGAGCCGATGACATCCTCCGCCGCATCCACATCCGCCGGCGTCAGCTTCGCGTTGGCGCCGGCGGCCACGATGATCGTGTTTTCGCCCTTCCGGTCGACGAGGATGACCGCGACCCCGCTCGGAACCGCTTCGGTCATCGTGACGTGATCGGTGTTGACGCGGTGCTGTTCGAGGCCGTTCAACAGCCGTTCGCCAAAATCGTCTTCGCCGACGCGGGCGATGAGGTGGACTTCGCCCCCCAGCCGCGCAGCCGCGACGGCCTGGTTGGCCCCCTTGCCGCCGGGAATGGTCACGAAGTCGCGCCCCAGGA
>JBBRIN010000534.1:0-3513 GCA_038221115.1 Tepidisphaerales bacterium | reverse complement strand
TCAGGAAATGACGATGCTGACGCTGAAGGGCCTGGTGCGGCGCGTAGATGGCCAAACCTTTGCGAGGACGCGGTGATCGCACGAGCGCGCTCACGACACCTCCGGCTCACGCTTCCACTGATTACCATCCTCGTTTACGCGGCGCTGTCGGCGGCGCTGGCCATTCGCTCGGACGGCGTGTGCATCAACGACGACTTGTGTCATTTTCAGATCGCGCGGTCCGCCTGGCGGGACAGAGGGATGCTGGTCAACACATGGGGCCGGCCGGGCTTTACGCTGCCGCAGGCGCTGGTGGCCAATATCGGATCAACGGCGGCAGGCTTTCGAGCATGCCGGCTGCTCAATTCCGCGATGGCGTCGCTGACGGTGCTCCTTGCATGGCTCACGGCGCGGCGGATGCGGGCGCCGGGCGCCTGGGGGGTGCCGGTCCTCCTGTTGCTGATGCCTGAAGGTTTCGCGCAAAGTTTTACGACCTGCACCGAGGTGCCAGCGGGGTTGTATGCCATGGGGGGAACTTATTTGCTTGCGATCGGCCGGCGGCGCTGGGCGGCGGTGGTATTCGCGCTGCTGCCGGCGACGCGCCATGAGCTGGCGGCGTTCCTCGTGCCGCTCGGGTTGTACTTTCTCTGGCGGCGCGACGTGCTCGCCGCGCTGTTGCTTGGGTGGTTCGAATTAGCGTGGAACATTGCGTCCTGGCGGATCGGGATGGGCGTGGTGATTCTGCGCTACGTGACGCCGCAGGATTCCACCCTTTATGGTTCGGGTCACCTACTGCACTTCATGTTCAATTGGATGAAGATGGCGGGCGTGGTCATCGCCGCGCTGACGATGGCGGGCGCGTGGCTGATCACCATACGCGAGGGGCGGCGCAGGCAGTGGGGGCGGCGCGATGAGGCCGGTCGGCGCGCGCGACTTCGCCTGATGAGCGTGGGCGCGGCGATCGGCCTGGTCGTCCTGGAAACGCTGCTGTACACATTCAATGGCTTTGCGAGCGGCGGATACTCGAAGTTTCTCGTGCCAGGTGCGCCCTTCATGGCGATCTGCGCGTGTTTCGGCATCTACTGGCTCCTGCACCTTACCGAACGGCGCGGCCCGATGGCTTTAGCGGGTGTCGCGCTGCTCACTACGGTTGCGGTCGCGCAGTGGGGAGCGTTCGTCCGTCCCTACCGGTTGGGCGCGCACGAGGCGCGGCTCGGCGAGGCGATCACCCGGCTTCGTTTTGAGCATCCGACGTGTCATGTCGTGAGCCATTCACCGTGGGCGGCGTACTTCGATGAGCCGGGGCTGGACGTGCCGGGTGTGGCGGCGCTGGACCTGTGGCGGGAAGGGAAGCTGGCGGAGATGTATTACGTGTACGATGATGCGCCTGGGTTTGGGCCGCCGCTGGAGAAGGTGATGGCGGCGCCGACTGAGCTGGTTCGAACGGTGGAGGGGGCGGATGGGAAGGCGGATGTGTGGATCCTGCGCCGAAGGTGACAACGTTCCCCAGGTTCGGCGCCTCATTGAAAGGAGCATCGGGTGTTCAAGATGACCAGATTTGTCGTCGTGATGTTGAGCGCATTTGCTGGACTGTTCCCGCTCGTCGCGCGCGCGGATGCACCGCGGCGTCCGAACGTCGTCTTCATCCTGGCGGACAATCAGGGCGCCTGGACGCTCGGCTGCTACGGGAACCCCGACGTCCGCACACCCAACATCGATCGTCTGGCCGGGGAAGGGGTGCGGTTTACGCGGTCGCTGTCGAGCAACCCGGTCTGCTCGCCGACTCGCGCAACGTATCTGACTGGACTGATTCCGTCGCAGCACGGCGTTCACAGCTACCTGCCAGTGGACAACAAGGCAAAGCCACTGCCCTATGCGCTGGCCGAGTTTGTAACGTTGCCAAAGGTTCTGCACGAAGCGGGCTACGTGTGCGGCATGAGCGGCAAGTGGCACCTGGGCGGCACGTTTAAGCCGCAGGATGGGTTTACGGATTGGATCACGATGCCGTCGGGCCACACGACGGAGTTTTACAACGCGCAGGTGATCGAGAACGGACAGGTGCGAAAGGAGCCGAAGTACCTGACGGACCTTTGGACCGAGCACGCGGTCCGGTTCATCGAAAGTAACAAGGACAATCCATTTTTTCTGTACGTTCCGTACAACGGGCCGTACGGGCTGGGCGGGTCGCTGAAGAACGCGGCGCGCAACCGATGGGCGGAATATTACGCGGATAAGCCGCTGCTGAGCTTTCCGCGCGATGCGATGCACCCGTGGCAGTTCAGCAACAAGGAGTTTCTGAACAACATCGTGTCGATCCGCCGCGTCGCCGCCGAGACCAGCGGCGTGGATGACGGCGTCGGTGAGATCATGGCGACGCTCAAGCGGTTGAACCTGGACGAGAACACCCTGGTGATTTACGCGGCGGATCAGGGCTGGATGGGCGGGCAGAACGGCATCTGGGGCATGGGCGATCACACGCGGCCCGTCGGCGCGTTTGACCTGATGATGCACGTGCCGCTGATCTTCCGGCAACCCGGGCGGATTCCCGCCGGGGCAACCAGCGAGGGGCTGGTGAGCAACTATGACTTCCTGCCGAGCGTGCTGGCGTACCTGGGGCTGGCCGACAAGATGGGGCAAAAGCCAAGATCACCCGGGCGGGATTATTCACCGGTGCTGCGCGGCGGCAAAGCCGAGTGGGACAATAAGGACAACAACATCTTCTACGAGATGGAAAATACGCGGGCGATCCGCACGAATGAATGGAAGTACGTCGCGCGTCGTCCCGATGGCCCGAATGAACTGTACGACATGAAGGCCGATCCGCATGAGCGATTCAATCTTTTCGGGCAGCGGAACCGCCAACAGGTACAGGGAGAACTGGCCAAGCGGCTGGACGATTTCTTCAAGGAATACGCCGATCCACAGTACGACGTGTGGCATGGGGGCAGATCGAAGGCGCGGCGGGTGGCGGAATGAGGGCGGGTTTCGATGCTGGACGCGGTTTGGGTCACGAGAGGCGAGTATTTCCGCTGGGTTGCGTATCGCCATTCGATCAGTTAGGTTGAGTACGGTGGGCTCTCTGGGGGGAGGCTTTGGACGCCGAAGCGCGCAGAGGGCTCCGGAGCCGTTGTTGCAGTAGCATATCTTTCGGGGCAATTGGAGGAGAATTTTGATGAAAGACACATCGCGGCAGGGTCATCGCTATGGGCAGTTCGTGGAAGTGCTGGAGCCGCGACGGTTACTGTCAGCGGGCGGGTTTAAGGTGCTCCCGTTGAATCCGGGGGCGGTGGGGCCCTCGGCCGAGAGGGTGACGCTACAGGTGGTGCCTTCGGACCCGAGTTACGGGTCGTTGTGGGGCATGAACAAGATCCAGGCGCCCGCGGCATGGGACCGGACGAGCGGCAGCCCCGGCGTGGTCGTGGCGGACATCGACAGCGGGATGGATTACACACACCCGGACCTGTACAAGAACGTGTGGCTCAACCAGGGGGAGATCCCGGCGGACCGGCTGGCGAACATCAAGTCGATCCCGAA
>JBBRIN010000533.1:0-3515 GCA_038221115.1 Tepidisphaerales bacterium | reverse complement strand
GAAGAATTCCAGAAAGCGTACCTGCGCCCGCTCGCCAGCGGCCGCAACGAGGGCCGGAAGAGGTTGCGAAGTGGTGATCTGGACAAGGTCGTTCATGGGCCGCCTATATATGTGATAATGTCCTTTATCACATATACGGAGGAAAGGAATCCCCCTCCCCTCATCTGACGGCTTCCGGTTTATCTGTCGCAAATTTTCGGCGCTCTTTGTCGTAAGCGAAACCACTCACGCCGCACCGATCACCAAGCTCTCAGCGGCCTAGTCAGAATTCGGCGAGCGTCTGGAAGGATGCGAGATGGGCTGGCACGCCAAGAGACTCAAGCTGAGCCCGAGGACCGACCGGGTCATTGTGATAGCTGACCCTCCAGACAACCCGCCCAAGATCGATGCGGTTTGCGATGGCAGCGAAATACGGGAGATCCACGTCGGCGAGCGAATGCCCCATCACCCAGATCTCGTCGAGGTTCGCGAGGGCTTCGAACCAAGCCGTGTTGTCACGAAGGATGCGGTCGGTCGGCTTGAATGTTGCTGAGAAATATTGGTCGATGGCCTGCGCGCCCGCGACGACACGGGGGTCGGCCGCCTCGGGATCCAGACCGAAGCTCAAGGTCTCGCGCTTCGCCGGGCGCCAGCCATGGCCGAGCACAAGGGCTTCGGCGATATTCGCCGCGGCGCCGTGGATGTGCCAGACCTGCCGTTCCGGCACGCCGTAGAGAATCTGGAGGGTCGGTGTGTAGTTGAAGGTCAGATAGCGCGCGGCCGGATCGATCTGGAAGTGCTGTCCAGCCGCTTTGGCGGCCGAGGGTATCGGTAACTGGCGCACCCAGTCGGCGAACCGCGCTCGCAAGGTCTCCGAGATGGCCCCCACCACCCGGTCGATCTCGAACTGATAGTCGTGATGGTAGCTGTCGCTCCAGTCCTCCGCGCCATAGCCCACCAGGAAGGCGTCGGCGTTGTCGAGAAGCGTGTCGGTGTCGAACGCAGCTAGCTGCGCCTCCAGGTCCGACCAGAAATCGTCCCGGGAGAAGTAATCTTCGATCACTTGGGAGGTCTCGCGATCGACGGCGCGAAGGTAGGTGGCGAAGTGCTTATAAGACGACGGGATCCCGTGGTGCAGGTCGAAGCCGTTGCCGATGATGTAGAGCCGTTTCAACTTATCCCCCGGTTCAGCGCGGCTCAAACCGGACTTCCGCACTGTAAACATAGCTGAGGTGCGTCGCCGTTGACGCCGTTACCACGTCGCAGGCTTTTGAAGATCTCCGGCCGGGGTGATCATGATGTCGGGAAACTGCGCCGCCGCAAGAAGGTGTGTTCGAGGCTCAATTTTGAAATCGGCCAATGCCTTCAGTTCGATGCTGCCTTTCGGCCGTGGTGGAACTAGGCCGACGACGAGACCGCAATCCGCCTTGGCCATGCGGATCGGCGTCAGTAGGTCGGAATCGTTGGAGATGACGACGGCGTGGGTACAGGCGCTCCGGTAGGCATCGCGAAGCAGGTAGGCAGCTAGATTGACGTCGGAGCCCTTTTCCTCGGATTTGAAGACCCAGCTCTTAACGACCTCGCCGGCGGCGTCGGTTTTGAGGACGGGTTTGCCTTTGGCGCGGCGCCAACGGCCGGTGGCAGGATCTGAATCCACGACAGCTTGGCTGACGACGGAGCTCATGAACGAGCCGTAGTGAATTTCGACACGGGGCAAGGTGGCCAGGGCGTGCAAATAGGCGAGCTGGCGCGTGGGCTGGTCCGGATCGTTGGGCCGCGCATCGACCTTGGCGGTGAAATAGTAGATTTTCTGGACGTCGTTTTTGGGCAGGATGCTGTCGCAGAACCGCTCCAGGTCCAACCACTTGTACGGAGTGCCCTTCAGCAGCCCGTAATAGAGGTTGAACCCATCGATGTAGACATGGGTAGTCACATGAAGCCTTGGCCAGAAAGAGCTACGGCGGGCTTTCGCCCGCCGCGCGCCCGTCGGCCGAAGCCAGACGGGGGAGTTGTGTGGTCTATATAGAAGAAGCGGGATGATTTTGCAAACACCCGGCCCAGGCTATTTCGACGCCGGCCCTCTACCGATCCCCCTGTGACCCGACGACAGCCTATGCGTCGGGCGACGCGACTGGTCATACGGTTTCGATAGTCGGACCCTTTCCCTCCCCTACTCCCGATCAGGCTGGCGCGACAGGTGCCGGGGCGACCGGGTGGGAAGTCAGGCAAGGACCAACCCCCCTACCCTTCCATCAAGTTTGCCTTGACCGAATCGGGCGGGCATTTGCAATGCTGACAATTGCACGTGTGCACAAATGCACATTTACCAGGGTGCGCAATGCGGATTATCGCTATAGCTATGCAGAAGGGTGGCGTGGGTAAATCGACCCTCACCCGCTCCCTTGCCGTCGCCGGTACGAATGCCGGATTGAACGTCCTCGCGCTTGACATGGACGCACAGCAGAGCACGCGGCAATGGCGCGATCGGCGCGACGCTCCCCTCCCCCTGGTCATATTCACAACCGAAATTGACCTTGGACGCGAGCTCGATAAGGCGCGCGCTGCTGGATGCGATCTGGTCTTGATCGATACGCCGCCGGCGCGGAGCACCGAGGCCCCCGCCGCCGTCGAAGTGGCGGACTTGGTGCTGATGCCATGCTCGCCGGACATCGAGGCTTACGAGCAGCTTCCCCGCACCCTTCGGTTGGCCCGCACAACCGGCAAGCCGGCCGCGGTCGTCTTGACCATGGCGACGCCCAATAGTCGCAGCGAGGAAGAAACGGCCAGGGGCGTGTTTGAGGCGATTGGCGCGCCCATGGTCCCGGCCGTGATTCACCGGCTCAAGGCGCATCGGGACGCGAGCAGGGAAGGGGTCACGCCTCAGGAATTGGAGCCAACTGGCAAGGCCGCGTCGGAGATCGCTGCGCTTTGGCAATGGGTTTGTGCAGAGTTGCACATTGGCACAGATGCATATGTGCACAATGGCACTAGTGCACGTGTGCAGAAGCGGAGCGCGTGATGGCGAAACCGGCAAAGGCGGCGGACTTTCTCGCCAAGATGAACCTCGGCGGAGAGGCCGAAGCTCCGCCCCCAGCGCCCGCCGTCACGACCACGCCGGAGGCTAAGTCGCCGCGTCGTGAGACGCCCAAGCCGGTCGCAAAGGTTCCTGGGGCTTCCCGACAGGGGTTGAAGCATATCGGCGCCTATTTGGACCGCGAAACGGTCGAGAAGATCGCCCTGCTGCGCGCCAGGCTGGACTTGGATAATTCGCAGCTCATTCGCCACGCCATCGAGCGGCTCTATGCCGCCGAAGGCGCCAAGCGGAAGTTTGGCGACGCATGAGCCGCCGTCCCGACCCTCACCCGATCCGCGATTTCTTCATCGCTGACATCATCGACTACGCGCCTAAAGACGAACGGGCGATGATGGAGCGGCCGTTTTTCTCGCTGGCAAAGCGGAAGCGCAACAAACCCATTGAATATGAGAGCGATGACGCATCGGTCTGGGTGAGGGTGAAGGCACACCCCGAATATGGC
>JBBRIN010000532.1:0-3524 GCA_038221115.1 Tepidisphaerales bacterium | reverse complement strand
ATGGCCAAGAAGACCGCCGCCGACGTAGACGTGAAGGGTAAGAGAGTGCTCATGCGGGTCGATTTTAACGTTCCCTTGGAAGGTGCCAGGATCACCGATGATCGAAGAATCGCCCAGGCGCTTCCGACCATCAGGAACGTGCTCGACCGCGGCGGCCGACTCGTGCTCATGTCCCATCTCGGCCGGCCCAAGGGCGGCCCTGAGCCGAAGTATTCGCTTAAACCCGCAGCCGATCGTCTCGGTGAATTGCTCGGCAAGCCCGTCAAATTCACCGCCGACTGCATCGGCCTTGAGTGCGAGCAAGCCGTGAACGGCCTGAAGGACGGCGACGTGCTTCTGCTGGAGAACCTCCGCTTCCACAAGGAGGAGGAGAAAAACGATCCGAACTTCGCCAGGCAACTCGCCAAGCTGGCGGATGTCTATGTCAACGATGCCTTCGGCACCGCCCACCGCGAGCACGCCAGCACCTTTGGCGCGGCGCAGGCCCTCCAGGGCAAGCCCCGCCGGATCGGTTTTCTGATCGAGAAGGAACTGAAATTTTTGGGCGATGCCGTCTCCAAACCCGTTCGCCCGTTCGTCGCCATCCTCGGCGGCGCAAAGGTCTCCGACAAGATCAACGTCATCGAACAACTGCTCTCAAAAGCCGACACGCTCCTTATCGGCGGCGCCATGGCGTACACGTTCTTTCTCGCCCAGGGCAAAGAGGTTGGCAAATCCCTCGTCGAGCGCGACAAGGTCGACCTTGCCAGGGCCCTGCTCACCAAAGCCGGCGGTAAGATTAAGCTGCCTGTAGACACGGTCGTCTCTGACAAAATGAGCGATGACGCCGTAACGCAGGTTGTCGAAGGGAACATTCCAGCGCACCTGGAGGGCTTCGATATCGGCCCCAGGACCTGCGAGCTGTACCAGGCCGAAATCGCCAAGGCCAAAACCATCATCTGGACTGGTCCCATGGGCGTGTTTGAGAAGAAGCCCTTTCAACAAGGCACCAGAACCGTCGCCCAGGCCGTCGCCGACGCAACGGTGAAGAACGGTGCAACCACGATCATCGGTGGCGGCGACAGCGCGGCCGCCATCGAGCAATTCGGCCTCGCCGACAAGGTCAGCCATGTTTCCACCGGCGGTGGCGCATCGCTGGAGTTCCTTGAGAACGGCAGTTTCTCGACGATTGGTATTCTGGATTAATGCGTAATCCGTAATGCGTAATGCGTAAAAAAGACGTCGTGCATTGTTACGAATTACGCATTACGCGTTACGTTGCGTTCCCCCATGACCTCGAACCCGTTCAACTCGACTGGACCGCAGATCGCCGCGTCGATCCTCTCCGCCGACTTCGCCAAGCTCGGCTCTGAAATCGATGACATCCTTGCCGGCGGCGCTGATTTCCTCCATCTCGACGTGATGGATGGCCACTTCGTCCCCAACATCAGTTTCGGGCCGCCGATCATCAAGTCGGCGCGCCCGGTGACCTCCGCGTTCTTCGACGCCCATCTGATGGTCAGCGAGCCCCTTCGATATGCTCCGCCGATCGTGAAGGCCGGCGCCCAGAACGTTACCTTTCAAGTGGAATCCGTCGCCGATCCGATCGCCGCGGCCAGGGAGATCCGCAAGCTCGGTTGCACCGTTGGCATCACCTTGAACCCCATCACGCCGGTTGAACGGATCCTTCCCGCGCTGGACCACGTCGACCTCGTCCTCGTCATGAGCGTCGTCCCCGGGTTTGGCGGACAACAGTTCATGCCCGAGGTGCTGACCAAGGTTCGCGAGGTTCGAAAGCGCCTCCGCCCCGATCAGCGCCTGGAGATCGACGGCGGCATCCATGAAGAGACCATCGCCATGGCCCGCGACGCCGGCATCGACTGGTACGTCGTCGGCTCGGCTATATTCGAGAGGCCAAATCGCGCCTTCGCCATTCGCGCCTTACGCGCTAAGCTCGAGCGATAAATTCAGCGTTGAGGAACAATGTCCCAGATCCCCAGCGAAAACCCGGTCGACCGCAAATCCGAAGGCATACCCGAAGGCCTCTGGATGCGTTGCACCGAGTGCGGCGGCATGTTGTTTCGAAAGATCGTCGAGGAGAACCTCCTCGTTTGCCCGGAGTGCCAGCACCATTTCCGCGTCTCCGCCCGCGCGCGCGTCGCCCAGCTCGTCGACCCCGGCAGCTTCGAGGAGATGTTCACCGACGTGGAGCCGACCGATCCGCTGAAATTCACGGACAAAAAGGCGTACAAAGACCGCCTTAAATCCGAGCAATTAAAGACCGGCAACACCGACGCCGTGATCTGCGGCAAGGGGTTCATCAAGGGTCGTCCCATTATGATCGCCGCCATGGACCCCACCTTCATGATGGGCTCCATGGGAAGCGTCGTCGGCGAAAAGATCACCCGCACGATTGAGGAAGCCGCCGACGGTCCACTCCCGCTTCTCATCGTCAGTTGCTCGGGCGGCGCGCGCATGCAGGAATCCACGCTCTCGCTGATGCAGATGGCCAAGACCAGCGCCGCACTCGCCCGCCTCGATGACGCCGGCGGGCTCTTCATCTCACTGCTCGCCGACCCTACCACGGGAGGCGTCACGGCCAGCTTTGCCATGCTCGGCGACTTCATTATCGCCGAGCCCAAAGCGCTGATCGGATTCGCCGGCCCCCGCACCATCTGGAACACCATCAAGGTCGAGCTCCCGGACGGGTTCCAACGCTCAGAGTTCCTCAAAGACCACGGCTTCATCGACTTCGTCGTCCATCGAAAGGACCTGCGAAGCGAAATCGCGCGACTCGTCGATTTCTGTGGCAAATAGACGCACTACACTGTCGCATGCGGTGACACGATCGCTTCCCGCGCGCTCATGCTTCTCAACCGGTTGATCGCCGCCAGATATGCCCGGGCGCTCGCCTCGAGGATGTCCGTGCTCAGGCCGCGCCCGCGGATCTTCCGCCCGCTGTGTTCCAGCTCGATTTGCACTTCGCCCTGGGCATCCTTCCCTTTCGTCACCGCGCGGATGCGATAATCCACCAGGGTAACCTTGATCTTGGTCAGTCGCTGGATCGCCGAATAGATCGCATCCACCGGCCCATCGCCAATGCTCGCGTCAACGATTGTTTCCCCCGTACTGTCGCGGAGCGTCACGGTTGCCGTTGGGGTTGTCGTCGACCCCGACGTGACCTGCACACCCACGAGCTCCCAGATCGTCCCATTCAATTCCAACTGATCGTCAACCAGCGCCTCGATGTCCTCGTCAAACACTTCCTTTTTCTTGTCCGCCAGCGCCTTGAACTTGGCGAAAGCCGCCTCCACCTGCTCGTCGGTGATGGTATACCCCAATTGGTTCACGCGATCCCGGAACGCATGCCGCCCGCTGTGCTTGCCCAGCACCAGAGAGGACTTGGGCAACCCGATCGCGGCAGGATCCATGATCTCGTACGTCTCGCGGAACTTGAGCATCCCATCCTGGTGAATGCCCGACTCGTGAGCGAACGCGTTCATCCCCACGATCGCCTTGTTCCGCTGTACCGCCAGCCCCGTCAT
>JBBRIN010000531.1:0-3528 GCA_038221115.1 Tepidisphaerales bacterium | reverse complement strand
ATTTGCGGAAGCCGGTAAAGACCTTGCGCCGGATGTCGGCGTGATGATCGCCCTTCGTGGATTTGAGATACCACAAGTCCGGCGTCGCAATCACGAACACGCCGCCGTCGTAACAGACGATCCCGGTCGGCCAGGAGAGGTTCTCGGCAAACACGTAAGACTTGTCGAAGGCGCCCCTGCCCGTCGTATCCTCAAGCACGCGGATGCGGCCGATCGGCTTGTCGGTCGTATTCTCCGCGAACGCCTTGTGGGTCGTTTTATCGGTGTACGGGTAGTCGTTCATCTCCGCAACGTACCCAAGGCCGTTCTCGTCGTAGGCGATCGCCACCGGGTCCGTCACCACCGGCTCCGCCGCCAGAAGGTCCAACTGGAAATGCTCCAGCGCGCCAAACGTCTGTGTTGCCTTCTGCGGACTCACCGGGGGAATGCGCAAGAACGGCCGGGACGTCGCCTGATCTTCAGCAAAAGCCGCTCGAAGCAGGATGACAAGTGAGAGACCACCAATGATGAACGCGGAGAGCTTCATGTGCCTAAAAGATGTAGGGCGTTCTCGTGGCAAATCTGATTGAGCGCCTCGCCACTCAATGCGGATTCCTGCAGTTTAAGGACAGAGGACTCAGGGTAGAAGAACGGGGCGTGCGACCCGAAGAGCAGGCGAGTCGCCGGGAATCGGTCCAGAACTGAGCGTATCCCGCCGACCTGTTCCAGCGCGGTGATGTCCAAATGCACGTTCGCGAATGGGCTGAACGACGCCAATGGCTCACCGCGGCTCATCTTCAGCGCGTTGAGCAAGATCAGTTTCGTCGCGGGAAATTGGGGCATCAATTTGATGAGCGGCGAGAAGTCGACCGGTGCGACCCGCACGAGAGGGTGCAGCGTGCGATCGTCTTCGATGTGGTCCGTCAGTTGGACGATGAGATCGCGCTTCGTTGCTTGCTCCAGCAATTGAACAAACGCCGGATGATCGAGCTTGTATCCGTGGTAATTGGGATGAAGGCGGACTCCGGGAAATCTATAAATCTCGTGGCAGCGCCTCATATCTTCCAGCCAGTCGGGAAGCATCAGGTTGATCGCGCCGAACGGGATGAGTACACCTTGGCCATGCCTCCGGCAATCGTCAAAGAGCCTCTCGTTGACGGCGGCAATATCCCGATGCAGAAGAGCATCGAAGCTTCCGGTCCAAGCCTGCGTGATATTGAGCGATCGCAGCTTCGGCACCAGCGTTTGCGGCTCATCCAGCGGCAGCCTGCGGAACGGATAGCGCGACAAGCTGACGTTCACGTCAGTGATCGGCGTCGAAGGTGCAGTAGCGGCGATCATATCTGCACCCCCTTCTCTTTCAGAATGGGAGTGAGCAGTCTCTTGAGATTCTCGCCGAGAATCAGCCGCTTGGCTCCATCGGGGATATCCGCGCCGGCGACCTTTGCCAATTGGGACGCGAACGAGCGACCCCCGGCGTCCGAGCCGTACAGCACCCGCTCCGCACCTAGTTCACGGACCGCCATTTCTGTAAAACCGGCCGTCGGGTCGGAACCGGCAAGGTCCGTATGGATATTCTTGTACGATCGGATGGCGCGCACGCCCCGCTCCCAGTCGCCGCCGGTGTGCCCACAGATCAGCGTCGCTTCCGGGTGCCGCTCGGCCAGCGCCGCTAAATCCAACGGCGTCGATTCCCCGGGAAGATTCCCCTCCACCTTCCACCATGTGTGCTGAAAAATTGGCGCTTTCAATTCCGTGGCGCGCCGAACGATGGCATCCAGCTCAACGTTGTTCGCTCGATGCGCAACCCATAGCTTCACACCTACCATCGGCCCCTTCGCGACGCACCGCTCAAGCTCCGCAAGGCTCTCCTCCTGAAACTTCGGGTTCAGGTACACGAAACCAAACAGCCGCTGCGACCAGTGCTCCAGGGCCTGCAGGACCTGATCGTTCTGTCGGCGAAAATCCGTCGGCGTCGGCACCTGCGTCCACGTCATCCCCATGTACAGGCAGAGCCGGTTGATGCCCAATCGGTCCGCATATTCAATGAGGTGGGCGATGCGCTCATCCGGTGTAGTGCCGGGAACACCGGAGAAATGGCTGTGCAAGTCCCAGATCATGCTCTGCTGAAGGGTACTCACATCTTCAAAACCACCCGAGCGATCCCCGCCGCCAGCAGCCCTCCCGCAATCGGCCCCAGCACCGGGATCCAGGAATAATTCCAATCACTGCTGCCCTTATTCCGAATCGGCAAAATCGCATGGGCAATCCGCGGCCCCAAATCGCGCGCCGGATTGATCGCGTACCCCGTCGTACCTCCCAACGAAAGCCCGATCGCGAAGACGAGCAGGCCCACAGGAAGCGCTCCCAGCGCCCCAAGGCCCATCTTCACCGAGTGCGGCTGACCAATGCCCAGGTCCAGCGCAAACTTCGGATCGGCCATCAAGAAGATCGGCAGCGCCAGCATAAACGTCCCCAGCAGTTCGCTGAAAAAGTTTGACGCCGGATTGCGAATGTTCGGCCCCGTCGAAAAGCACGCGAGCTTCGCCGCGCCGTCGTCGGTCGCATTGAAATGATCGCGATAAAACAGGTAAACCAAACACGCCCCGATAAACGCTCCCGCCATCTGCGCAAGGATGTACATCGGCACGAGCCGCCATTCAAACTTTCCCGCCGCCGCCAGCGCGATCGTCACCGCCGGGTTCAAATGCGCGCCGCTGATCTCCATCGAGCAGAACACCCCGACAAATACCGCCATTCCCCACCCAAACGCGATGCAGATCCACCCCGCGCCGTTGCCCTTGGTTTTGTTGAGCAGGACGTTTGACACAACGCCATTCCCGAGAATGACCAGGATAGCCGTACCGATGAATTCCGCGACAAAAGGAGGCATAGAAAATCTTTCGTAAGAGATTTGACTGACACGCAATCCGCCGCCTACCGCTCTTCCCAGTCCTTCGCGCGCCGCAAAGCCTCCGTCCAGCGCGCCCGCCGATGCGACGCCTCATCCGCCGACATCGCCGGCTCAAACACCCGGTCCACCTGCCAGTTCGCCTTCACGTCCTCCGTCCCCTTCCAGTATCCCGTCGCAAGCCCCGCCAGGTACGCCGCACCCAGCGCCGTCGTCTCCGTCACCTTCGGCCGCACCACCGGCACGCGCAGCAGATCCGCCTGAAACTGCAGCAGCAGGTTGTTCGCCGACGCCCCACCATCGACGCGCAGCTCCTTCATGTCGATTTCCGAATCCTTGCGCATCACGTCCAACACATCCGCCACCTGAAACGCGATGCTGTCCAGCGCCGCCCTGGCAAAGTGCGCCGCCGTCGTGCCGCGCGTGATGCCCGTGATCGTGCCCCGCGCATACTGGTCCCAGTGCGGCGCACCCAGCCCCGCAAACGCCGGCACGATATACACACCTCCCGCGTCGGCGACCGTCCCCGCCATCCGCTCGATGTCCGCCGCCGACTTCACGATCCCCAGCCCATCGCGCAGCCATTGCACCACCGCCCCGCCGATGAACACCGACCCTTCCAGCGCATACTCCATCTT
>JBBRIN010000530.1:0-3538 GCA_038221115.1 Tepidisphaerales bacterium | reverse complement strand
CAGGTTCACGCCAATCGGGTGTGGTGGTGGCCGGCCACTACCCTCGCCAGGTCGCGGCGGCCAACACACCCAGTGCAATCGCCCCCAACAACAGGTGCGGCCGAACGCTTGATCCCTCACCTGAGCTAATCCCAAGATCCTTCTCGCCGCCATCCACCAGCGTTCCCTCCGCCTCCTGCGCCGTATCCAGCGCATTCATCGCATAAGCCGCCGCGCCATCGCGCTCATATACGTTGGGCCAGGCGTTCGCCTGCGCCTCGACCGGCGCCGGGAAGATTGCCTTCCACGCCGGAGGGGCGAACGTGACGGGATGGGCGGCGAAACTGTCCGCGTCGCCGCTAAGCCAGGTAAACACATTGCTCCAGAAGACGACGAAATCCGGCGACGGGGCAAAGTCTTCGGAATTGAAACCGACCCACACCTGCCGCGCCGGCGACTCCTGCACCGCGACCGCCGTGCGGCCGCCCAGCGTCACCACCGGCAGAAAACCGTTGGGTGCCGAGGGCGTTAGCGCCGCGGACTTCACGATCGCGGGCCAATCGACCAACTCGGTGACCGGATGGCTCTCGACGTGAATCGCGCCGGCAGCGCCGTTCTGCGCCGCGGGGATTTCCCAGACGGCCCCGGGCTCGCCGCCCAGGTCGGCGCGCCGGGCCGCCACGGCGACGGTCCGCGATGCCTCGTTCGCCGGCCTTGCCTTCTCATAGACGTGCAGGAAATGGGCCAGGGCCTGTGGAACGTTTGAGCGCGCCTCGAGGCGCGGCGGGGCGCCTTCCCGCGCAAGATACGCCGCGTTATCGGCGTCCGAATCATCCGCCGTGGCTAGCCTCGCTTCGACCATCGCACCCAGCGCGGGTAGATCCACAAATGCTCGAACCCGCGCGCCGCGCTGGGGCAGGTCGATGTGCCGCGTGACCGTTCCGCCTGCCGAGGTCACCGTCAGGTCCGTCCCCATTGCGGCGGATTCGTTGAGGATTTCCACCATGACCTGAGCGGCCGGCCGCTCTCGCGCCGCGATCGCGGAGATTCCCACATTGTTCAATCGTCCGCGCGGCGCGATCGCGACCAGCCGCGCGTCGTCCATCGCAACGGGATGATCGGTCAATACGATGACCGGCCCGGGATGCGGCGCCATCTGCTGCGCCACTGCCGGCCCAATCGATGGCCGCGTATCGATCGCGGTGCGCTTCCAGTTCGCCACCAGCGCCGTCAAATCACCCGCGGCGCCGGAGTGCATTTCGCCGGTCAGGAGATCGACCACGTCGATGCGCGCCGAGCCGAGCCGCTCGCGCACCGATCGCGCCAAGGTCACGTAGCGCGCCTCGCCGCCGGGCGTGGCGGACATGGTCAGGCCGCGATCCACCAGGACGGTGATCTTCCCGTGTCCACTCGAGCTAAGGCGAGGCCCCGCCGCGGCCAGGATGGCCAGCAGCATCGCCAGCAGCAAGGCGGCAATCGCCACGGGGGGCCGCTCGAGTGCGCGGCGGCTTTGACGCCGCACGGCCACCGGCCCACGCCACAGATCCAAGAAAGGAACCCGCAGCCTGGGTGGCCGCCCCCACAACAACCACGCCGACAGCGCCGCCCACGGAACCAGCCCGATCAACCAGATGCCCGCGGCAAACGTCATCGGCCGCAAGTGTATCCGGGCCGGGGCAATGATTCGCTCTCCGGCTGGTCATCCGCGTTCTTCCGCGTCCGTCGGCGCTTCCATCAAAACTGCTTGTTGTAATCGGCGTTCAAGGTTTTGTTCACCTTGTCGTGAAGAATTCGGCTTTCTCACTTCGGCTTCTTGGGCGGCGAATCATAGATCTGATTGTAATCCGCTTTGAGCACGTCGTTCGCCTTGTCGTGCGTCGCCGTGGCGTCCTTCTCGATCTTCTTGAAGGCCGTGGCCGACTTCGCGCCGGTCTCGCCGAAATCGTGAGCGACGCCGGCGATCTTTGCCGTGGTGTCGATGGCGGCCTTGAGGTTCTGGTTGTCCTGATAGGTCAACCCGGTGAGCTTGTAGCGGTCGACGGTCTGTCCGCCTGAGCCGCTGCGAACGGTGCCGCCGATGTTGTCGCGGAGGAGGATCGAGGTGTTGGCCGAATCGGAAATCTTCGTGGTCTGTTTCTCCACCCGCGCCACCTCGTCCCCCATCAGCTCGGCCGCATGGCCGGACAGATCGTCGAGCAGCGCATCGCTTTCGGTGGTGGCGCCGGTGGCCGATTGCTCGACCGCCCGCAGATCCCCCAGCGTCCGCACGATCTCGATCACCGGCACCAGCGATTTACCCGCCTTGGCCGCCTTCACCTTGGGCGCCATCTCCACCTTCACGTCGGCCAGCAGCGCCGTATAGGCCGGCTTCCGCTGCGTCACGTCCAACACGGAAATTGGCGCGGGCACAGTGCCGACGGGCGCGACCTTTGGCTTGTACGCAAACGCCTGCGACCGATTGATCAACAACATCTCCGCACGCAACCCGCGCGTCTGCTCCTCGGTCACCTTCGGATCGCGCGGCTGCTTCGGATCGACCCCCCCGCCCGTCTGCGCCTCCTTCAACGCCTCCTTGAACGAATCCAGCGCCTTGGACTGCTGCTTCATCTGCAAAAACGTCTCCCCCCGCAGCGTCAGCAAATCCACCCGGTCATAAGGCCTCGCGGCCGGCCCCTTCAACGGCAACACCCGCGACAACTGCTGCAACACCTGTTGATACTGCCCCTCCGTAAACGTCTTGTGCATCTGCTCCGACGAAGGCAACGCCTCCGGCTCCGCCGCGCGCATCACGACGGGAACCAATGCCACCAATCCGCAAATCAGCCATTTCCGCATGACGGACCTCCGCCAACAGGATACCCGCAACCCACCCTCAACGTTCCGCAAAAAAATCTGCTGCTGATCAGCGTTTATCCGCGTTCATCTGCGGTTCCATGCTCTTCTCTTCAATTCCCCAAAACCTTCTTCCTCAACTCCTGCACCAGCGCCAATGCCTGCATCGGGGTCAGGCTGTCTGGGTCGACGCCGGCCAATTGCTTGGCCACCTCATGGGCGGGGTCGATGAATAGTTGCATCTGCGTGTCGTCGGTGGCCTTTCGATTGCGCAGCGCCTTGGTCTGCGCCACGTGATGCACCGCGAGCTCGCCGAGCAGTTGGCGGGCCCGCTGGAGGACGCCCTTGGGGACGCCGGCCAGCCGTGCGACGTGTATGCCGTAAGACCGGTCGGTCGAGCCTTCGACGATACGGTGCAGGAAGATGACCTGATCCTCCCACTCGCGCACGGAGACGTTCAGATTCCTTACCCCGGTGAAGCGCTGGGCCAGATCCGTCAGCTCATGGTAGTGCGTCGCGAACAACGTTCGACTGCGCCCGGTCGTTGCGATGTGCTCGGCGATCGCCCTCGCCAGCGACAGCCGGTCAAGCGTACTCGTCCCGCGGCCGTTATCATCCAGGATGACGAGCGACCGCTCGGTGGCATTGTTGAGGATGTTCGCCGTCTCGGTCATCTCCACCATGAAGGTGGACTGGCCGCTGTGCAGCTCGTCGCTGGCGCCGATCC
>JBBRIN010000529.1:0-3539 GCA_038221115.1 Tepidisphaerales bacterium | reverse complement strand
GTTCTGCAGCGCACCAATCACCGAATGCAAACGGTAAATTGTCTTTTCTCCGATGGGCACGCCGTCGCCCTGGATAATCGCGACGGGCAGTACACTGTCGACGCCACACAAAATCCGCGCAACTCGTACGACAAGATACTGGCGGCATTGGAGCGTGCCGATCGCGCACAATAGAAGTCCGGTCCCGTGTTGAGGGGAACCTATTTCGGCTTGAGAACGACTTGCCGCAGGTCCATCACCGCGTGGCCCGGCTTGGTCAGTGGTTTCACACTGAGTGTGTATCTCCCCGGCTGCAATTCGATCACGCCCACGTCGCGCTCGACGAACATCTGAAAGCCGCCTGTTTCCTCCACGGTCATTTTGAGCTTCTGCTCGGCCACGGCGAATTCGACGTCGGCGCCCCCGGAGCCCTTGCCGCAGCCTTGCATCGCAATAACGTTGAACTTTCCGGGCCTGATCACATCAAATTCCCAGCTCACCCAGTCCTCTTTCTTCGTCCAGAAGCCGATCGTGTTCTTCTCCGGCTTGGGCTCATAGCGGACGGTGGTCCCGTGGATCGTGGCATCCCGCGCGTGCAGCAGGACTGAGCCATCGGCTGCCTGGGTGATGGGCCTCGTGGTTGCGGAGTTGGTCGCGGGCGCCGCCTCGGCAAACGCCAGAGGCCCGATCGCCAGCGACAGGATGAGAAGGATCAGGATGCGCATGCCGATATGATACCGGTCGATGGTGGCTGCGCGGTACCTTTTGATTCACGATGTGACAAACGTCCGACTTTTCCGCAGGACGGGTGAGACTACCATGGCGGAATTGCCAAGGAGTCGTATGTCGCCCATTCGCCAGATCGTCCTGTTGCTTTCCTTCCTGCTCGCTTCGCATGCCGCAGCGCAGCCGCGCAAAAACTACAAGCTTTCCTTTGGGTCGGATTCTCCTCTCGACGCTGATCGCACCATTGTCGCCGCCGCGACGCCTTACAATCAGTCCAGGGGGTATGGTTTCGAGTCGGGCACAGGCCCGGCGGAGACGCGGCCATTCTTTTTCTCCCTGGCGCTGCCTGAAGGGAATTATAAGGTGACGGTTACGCTGGGCGACCCGGCTGCGCAGTCAACCACCACCGTCAAGGCTGAGCTGCGCCGTCTGATGCTTGAAAACGTCACGGTACCGGCCGGCAAATCTGAGGCACGGTCGTTCATCGTCAACGTCCGTCGTGCGGAGTATCCGGGGGGAAAGGTGAAGTTAAAGTCGCCGCGCGAGACGACTGATGAAGCGTGGGCCTGGGATGAGAAGCTGACGCTGGAGTTTAACGGTACGCACCCTGCGCTCATGCGGCTGGATGTTGAGCCGGCTCGGGTTCCGACGGTCTTTATCCTCGGTGACTCGACCGTCTGCGATCAGTCGAAGGAGCCGTATGCGAGTTGGGGTCAGATGCTGCCGCGATTTTTCAAGCCGGAGGTTGCGGTGGCGAATCATGCGGAGTCGGGAGAAACGCTTGGTTCTTCGACGGCGGCGCACCGATTCGACAAGGTGATGAGCCTGATGAGGCCGGGGGATTATCTGCTGATTCAGTACGGGCACAACGACATGAAGTCGAAGGATCCGAACGCCGCGGAAATATATAAGGCGACGCTCAAGAAATGGGTGGGAGAAGTCAAAGGCAAAGGGGGCACTCCGATTCTGATCACGCCGGTGAACCGCCACAGTTTCCAAGGGGCGACGGTCACGAACAGCCTGCGGGAATATCCGGACAAGGTGTGTGAGGCAGCGAAGGAGGAGGGCGTCGCGCTGATCGACCTGAACGCGATGAGCAAGACGCTCTACGAAGCGTTGGGTCCTGACCCGTCGATCCAGCTCTTTGAGCACACTGAGGATCTAAAAAAATTCGACGGGACGCATCATAGCCCATACGGGGCGTATGAGCTGGCGAAGTGCGTCCTTCTGGGGCTGCGCGGCACGGCACTGAGGACGGCGATTGCTGAGGATGTTACGCCGTTTGATCCTGCCAAGCCGGAGCCAGTGTCGGCGTTCAGCGTTCCGCCGACTCCGGGGATGCGCGGCGGGCGGCCGCTCGGGGATTGACCCGCAGGGGGGATGCTCAAAATTCGTCATTTCCCTGCGAAAGCCGGGGACCATCTGGTTCGATAACCTTACTACCGAGGGCCTGCGCTTCGGGAGCATCAAAACGCCTCGGGGGCTCGGACCGCGGATCGTGAACTATTTCGTCGCACAGACTCTTGGGACCGGTTGTTTAGGTGCCTCTTGCAAACATCTTTTGAATCGTTGGAACCTCGCCGCCTGCTTTCCGTCGGGCATCATCACGCCCATCATCACCACCGCGCGCCTGTGGGCAGCCCTCCGGCCGCACCCTCGAATGACGTCATCACGGTGGCGCTGGAGCTTGGCACGCTCAAAGTTCACGGGACCGACGCTGGGAATGTAATCGGCTTCTCGCTGGACAGAAGTGATCCGTCGCACCCGAACGTTGTTGTGGACTTGAACGGCGAGATTTCGGCCTATCCGCTCGACGCCGTCCGCCGCATCCTCACCATCGGCGGCGCGGGCGACGACATCATCGCGATGGACGCCCAACTCGCCGTCCCCGCTCAGCTCATGGGCGGTGGGGGGAATGACATGCTGATCGGCGGCTCGGGATATGACATTCTGCTCGGGGGCCCCGGCGATGACGTGCTCGTCGGCGGCGCCGGCAATGACAAGCTCGTCGGGGGTCCGGGCCAGGACAACATCAGTGGGGGGTCTGGAGCCGACTCGTTCGCCACGTCGGACGATGATTCTGAGAAGATCGATTTCACCCCCCGCGGAACCGCTCACGACCGGAACTTTTCCTTCCTCGACGACGGCAACCCTGCAAATCCCTGATCTCGATTCACCCTGCTGCGCGAACATGCGCACGCATCGATCCGTCGCCTCGTGCATTCCCATCGTCGCATTCACCCAAAAAAAAGCCCAGGGATCTTGATCCCTGAGCTTCTTCTAAAACTCAATGAGTGAAGCTTACCGGCGGGCAGCGTCATCGGTCGAAGCCTGAGGGTCTTTGGGATCGCCTTTCGCGTCACCTTTGCCACCGCGGCCGGACCGCGAGGACTTGGGATCGGCGGCCTGCTCTTTGGCTTCGCGTGTAATGCGTGCGCCGCGGGACTCGGCGGGGGCAGGGGCTGCCGCCTCTTCGGCAGCGCGGTGACGCCGAGAGGAAGAATCGGCAGGCGCGTCCGATTTTGCTTCAGGCGCGGCGCGGCCAGTCGATTTAGCGTCGGCAGCAACCTTGTCCACCTTGTCGTTGGTGCGGTCAATGGCCCTGCGGCCCTTCTGCTCGGCTTCCTTTGTCTTGGCGAGTTCCTCGGCCTGCCGACGCTGCACCCGGGCGGCTCTGGCATCGGCCTCACTGAGCTTGGAGATGTCCTCGGACTGTTTTCTGTCGGTGCGGGCGGTCTTCGCGTCCGTTTCCTTCAGGTCGGCGATCTTTTCGTTTTGCCTGCGATCGGTCTTGGCCTGTGCCGCCAATTCCTTCTGCTGCTGCTCGTTCTGCT
>JBBRIN010000528.1:0-3541 GCA_038221115.1 Tepidisphaerales bacterium | reverse complement strand
GATACAGAAACTGCGCGGCGAACTCGGGGTATCCGACCCAGACGGGCTCACCGGATAAGGGGGCGAGCGAGGTCACATCCACGAGGAGCGGTTGCGTAGCATCGAACTGCAACGTCGTCGGGCGGATGTTCTTCAACGCGTAGCCGCGGCGAGCGAGGCGGAGGCTGACTTCTATGAGCGTTCGGGCAGCGTGGCAGAGCATCGGCGCGCACCATTCGTGCGGGAAGGTGACGAATGGCAGGACGCGCTGGCGCAGCGCCGTCGGGGTGCTGCCCGCTGTGAGAGCGGCAGGTTCGGTTTCGATCAGCAGGCCGTCCTCGATCAGGGGCGCAAGCACGTTCTGGCGGAATAGCCGCGCGAAGAGCGGCCGGCGGGCGGGATCAAGATTGCGATAGAGATAGCTGTTGCAGCGGATAAACGGCGCGGGATCCCTGAAATTCAAGCGGTTGGCGACATGAGGCCGCTGCACGGGCTCGTCCGCGCCACGCTCGTGGTCGATGCGCAGGTGCAGATTCGAGGGGAAGGTGATCGGACCGTCAGCCACAGCGCTACGTTACAACCTTTTGGCTGATGGGCCTAGGCGAAATGTCGCTTGCGTCAGGCCGTCGCGGCGGCCGGCCGTGAACCGTGAGGACGATGCGGGTTGTGGCGATTGCACGGGTCGAACGACGGCGCCGGCGATTGACGGCGGGGGCATGCTGACTACCCTTTGCGGCTCGCGGGCCTGCACATCGGGCGCGCGTGTTCCAGGAAAGCACGATCAGCAGAGGTACGCATGCGCTGGACCCAGACGCTTATACCGACCCAGAAAGAAACCCCGGCTGATGCGCAGATTATCAGCCATCAGCTCATGCTGCGCGCGGGCTTAATTCGGCAGTTGACCGCGGGGGCGTACGATTTTCTGCCGCTGGGATGCCGTTCGCTTCAGAAGGCGGCCCAGATCGTGCGCGAGGAGATGGATGCGATCGGCGGCGCCGAAGTATTGCTGCCCGCGCTTCAGCCCTACGAGCTGTGGCAGAAGACGGGGCGCGTCGTCGGATACGGCGATATCCTGATGAAATTCAAGGACCGCCACGGCAGGATCAACGTGCTGGGGCCGACGCATGAAGAGGTGGTCACCGAGTTGGTGATGGCGTACGTGAGCAGCTACAAGCAGTTGCCGCTGAGCCTTTATCAGATTCAGACGAAGTTCCGGGATGAGTATCGACCGCGCTTCGGGCTCTTGCGCGTGCGCGAGTTTTTGATGAAGGATGCGTACAGCTTCCACGCGACCATCCAGAGCCTGAACGACGTGTACGATCAGTTTTACGGGGCGTACCAGGAGATCTTCACGCGTTGTGGGATCCCGTTCGTCATCGTGGAGGCCGAGAGCGGGCCAATCGGCGGCAGCGCGAGTCATGAATTCATGGCGGCATGCGCGGCGGGGGAGGACACGATCGTCACCAGCGACAAGGGAAACTACGCGGCGAACGTGGAAAAGGCGGAAACCGGTGAGCGTCCATGGACGTTTGATGCGGCGCCGACCGGTGAGCTGGAGCGCATACACACGCCGAACCTGCCGGGGATCGAGGAAGTCGGCAAGTTCATGAAGGTGAAGCCGAAGAACATGCTGAAGACGCTGGTGTTCAAAGCGGCAGGCGAGGCGGGGATCGAATGGGTGATCGCGGTCGTGCGCGGCGACCATGACGTAAACGAGGGGAAGCTGAAAAAGGCGGCGCAGGTAAAGTTTGGCGTGGGGTCGATCGAGCTGACTGATAGCCCCGAGGTTCGCCAGCGATGGGCGATCGGCTTCGTATCGCCAAGCGGTGCGGCGAAGGGGGAGGACGCGGTGATGATCGTCGACCCGGACGCGGCGCAGGGCGGCTTCTGGGCGAGCGGAGCCAACGAGGTGGACTACCACGTCAAGCACTTCAACTGGCAGCGCGAGATCGGCGCGGCGCTGAAAGATGAGACGAAGGTAGCGGTAGCCGACGTGCGAAATGCCGTCGCGGGCGATCCATCACCCAGAGGCGATGGCGGCAAGCTCACTGCCGCGAAGGGCATCGAGATCGGGCATGTGTTTAAGCTGGGCACAAAATACTCCGATGCGCTGGGGGCCCAATTTTTGGACGACAAGGGTGAGAAGCATCCAATCATCATGGGATGTTACGGCATCGGCATCGGCCGCATTTTGATCTCTGCAGTTGAATCGCTACACGATGACAAGGGAATCGTCTGGCCGGTCGCGATTGCGCCGTACAGCGTGGTGGTCACACCGATCAAGTATGATGGTGAGGTGAAGGCGGCGGCGGATCGCATCTACGCGGATCTGAACGCGGCGGGTATCGACACGCTGCTGGACGACAGGGATCAACGGCCGGGCGTGAAGTTCAACGACGCCGACCTCATTGGGTTCCCGGTGAGAATCACTGTGGGAGATAGGGGATTGAAGGAGGGAAAAGTGGAGATGAAGCGGCGCACCGCGACGGAGGCGACGATGGTGCCATTCGAGGGCGTGCTCGGGGCGGTCAAGGATGCGCTGGGGCGGTAAGCACGCTGTTATTGGACGACGTACCTCAAGGCCTCGATGAGGGTGTCAATTTCAGCGTCGCTGTGATTCGAGGAGAGCGTCACGCGCAGGCGGCTTGTACCGCGCGGCACCGTGGGGGGGCGGATCGGGGTGACCCAGAGGCCCCGATCGCGCAATCGCGCTGACGCGGCCAGGGCGGATTCCTCCGTGCCAAAGGGGATGGGGATGATCGGCGAGTCGCCTGCCAGGATCTGCAAACCGGTGTCTGAGAGTTCGGATCGAACGCGCTGCGCCAGCATCCGCACGCGCGCCGCGCGATCGGGTTCCTGCGTAAGCACGCCCAGTGCGGCTATGGCGGTCGCGGCTACCGAGGGCGGCAGCGATGTGGAGAAGAGATACGCCCGTCCAAAATTCACGATCGCTTCGCACCAGCGCTTAGAAGCGCAGACGACACCGCCGATGCCGCCGAGGGCCTTGGAGAGCGTCGCGATGCTGAGATCGACCGAACCGCGGAGTTGTAGCTCGGCTGCGTAACCTGCACCGTCCGGGCCGTAGACTCCGCTGGCATGAGCTTCGTCCAAGACAAGTACAAACGGGTGCGCCCGCTTGAGCTCCGCCAGCGCCACCAGGTCGGCGGCATCGCCATCCATGCTGAAGATGGATTCAGTGATGACCACCTGCCACTGGGAGGGCTCGGCCTCCTCTAACAATCGGCGAAGCTTCGCAATCCCGTTATGTGGATAGACGCGGAACGCGATGCCTGTGGCCCGGACGGCATCGACGAGCGATGCATGGACCAGCTTGTCCAGCAGAAAGCGAACGGGCCTTGCGGACGCGGCGGCCAGCGCGCCGATAGCGCCGATCGCCGCGTGATTGGCCTGGTATCCGCTGGGGAGCAGCAGCGCATCCTCGGTTCCCTTCCATGCCGCCAGCGCTGCCTCTGCGCTGGCGTGGAGCTTGGAATAGCCGGTGACCAATGCAGCCGCGCCGCTGCCGGTGCCACAAGATTCCATCGCGCGCACGGAGGCCGCG
>JBBRIN010000527.1:0-3557 GCA_038221115.1 Tepidisphaerales bacterium | reverse complement strand
GCTGCTCGTGCACAACAAGTAAGGCCCGGCGTCTGGGCGGGGATCATCCCCGCCCAGACGCCGGTCGGTCGAGGTCGCGGCGAGCTTCGATCGTGCGGCGAATGGGTGCGTCCCGAAAACGTCGCGCAAACCCTCATTCGTTTCTGAGACCATCGCTTCCTCAGAGTCGAGTGGGAGGTCCTGTCGCCCCCGTCCGGTCGCCGCCCGTGTTCGGCCGGCAGTCACGACGGGACGACGCAAGCGGTCAGAGGAGCGTCTCTGGTGGTCGGGCAGCCTTCGGCGCTCGCCATACAAAAAAGAAGTCACGCAGATGGCTCGGTAGAACATCGCATCCGGGTTCAGAACGTTGGGGCCGAAGCGGACCCCCGCTTCGGCTTTTCGCGCGCGGTGCGGGTCGCGAACCACGTGATGGCGACCAGCCCGGCCAGCATCGGCGCGCGGTGACCGCCGTCGGTGCGGGGAGGACCAACCGCGTTCGTTACAGGAGGAAGTCCGCGTGAACCCGACGACCGATTACGACGACAAGATGCGGATGCATGCGGCCACCGTCGCCTACCGTCAGGGTCGGCTGAGCCGACGGGATCTGCTGAAAGCCCTCGGGTCGGCGGGCGCCGCCCTCGGGGCGACACGCGGCTTCGCGCCGCGGGCGATGGCGAGCCCGGCGGCGGTGCGCCTGCTGCAGGAGTCGCCGGCGCCAGCCGACGTGACCAAGTTCTTGACCGACGTCGGCGGCCAGTTCAAGGGGACGACGATCAAGGTCGTGACCGAGAACACGCCGCCGGGGACCGCGATCAGCGCCCTGATGGCGGAGCAGTTCATCCCGGTGACCGGGATCAACGTCGAGTGGGAGGTCCTGCCGCTCGATCAGGTGCTCGCCAAGGTCAGCGTCGACGCCGCCCAGAAACTCGGCCAGAACGACATCTACTACGTCGACCAGGCGTGGGTCGGTCGCTTCATCAACGACGCGTTCGATCCGCGCGAGCTGCTGCAGGCGAAGCCTGACCTTGCCTTCCCGCACTACAACATCGACGACTTCCTGCAACCGCTCGTCGACCACATCGCCTCGTACCGCGGCAAGATGATCGGCTTCCCGTGCGACGTGCCGATCTTCCTCTACATGTACCGCACCGACATCTACCAGGAGCTCGGGCTCGAACCGGCGGCGACGCTGGCCGAGTACCTCGCCAACGCCAAGGCGATCGACGAGGCGAAGCGCGCCCAAGGCGTCTACGGCACGGTCGGCCAGATGAAGAGCGGGCACTACGCGCTCGCGTGCGACATGACCGCCTACGTCTGGGGGCACGGCGGCTCGGTCTTCACCGCCGACGGCAGGTGCGCCCTCAACGACGCCCAGGCGATCGCGGGGCTCGACTACCTGCGCGAGTTGCAGACGACCATGCCGCGCGCCGTCACCACCTACGACTGGGGCGGGCAGGCGACGGCGATCCGGCAGGGGCAGGGCGGTCAGGTCCTGACCTGGAGCGAAGATTTCCCGGGTTGGGACGACCCGGCTACGTCGCTCGTCTCCGGGTTGATGCAACCAATGGCGCCGCCGGCTGCGGTGGAGCTGCGGCCGGCGGATCAGACCGGGTTCGAAGAGACGCCGGAGGTCGGGCACCAGGGCGGCAGTGCCTACGGTCTGTCCCGCTACTCGAAGCAGGCCGACGCCGCCTGGATCTTCCTCCAGTGGGCGACCAGCGCAGACACCCAGACCCGCGCCTCGATCCTCGGCGGCGGGGCGAGCCCCATGCGGCGCTCGACCTACGACGACCCGCGGGTGGCGGCGATGAAGCGGGTCGGCGCCGGCACCACCCGCCACTTCGACGCGATGCGGCAAACGATCGAGACCCGGATGGGGACCGAGCCCCATTTGCCGCAGTGGCCGGCGATCGCAACCGACGTGATCGCCGTCGAGCTCGGCAAGCTGACGACCGGCGGCTACGCCTCGACGAAGGAAGGCGCCGACGCGATCGTCGCAAAGGTCAACGAAGCGGCCACCTAGCGAGCCGCGAGCGAGCCGAAATGCGCGCTCGGCTACGGGAAGGACAGCTCAAGGTCCTTTGTGAAGACGCTGAGATCGCCCGCGGGCACGACGCGCACCGTGCCGGTCACGCCGCGGTACTTCCCGGAGCCGCCGACGATCGTGCGGGAGGAGGCGCGGGAGCCGCCGGCTTGGACGCCGTGGATCTCCAGCGTGCCGCCGTCGGCGAAGACGATCGTCTCGTCCGCCATGCAGGCGCCGTCGGCGGCGAACACCACGCAGACGCCCTGGGTGGTGGCGCCGGTCTCGATGGCGTTGGCCGCGTCGTAGAGCGGATCCGGGCCCCAGGTGATCAGGTCCCCGGGCGAGGAGCCGGTCTCGCCAAGGTCGACGGTGACGACGTGGTCGGCGTGTTCGACCAGCGTCACCGTCAGCGGCGCGGCGGCCGGGGTGGCGTCGTGGGCCACGGCACGGGCGACGCCGGCGGCGGCCAGGATCGCGAGCGAGAGGACGATGAGGGAATGGCGGGCGCGCATGGGCGGACCTCTCCTGTTCGGATTCGCGCGTGGCCGGGGTCAGGCGCGACCCGGCCCCAACGTCGTCGGACACGTTTCCTTATCTTCATGGGGTTCCGTCGCGTCGTACGTATCTTTCCCCCTCCTTTGTGCGACAGGGCGAATTAACACACGATCCTAGCGAGCCGATGAAATTCCTCAGTCCGTCGTCATCCGCTTCGGTGTGGGCGCTCGTTCCGCCTACGATGTGGCAGCTGGGCCAGCAGCGAGTGTCATTCGATCGCCGCGACCGGTGTATGAGGCGCTGTCGAGGACCGTTCCGCTTGCATCCTGGGTTTCCGCCATACCCGTTGCGGTAAAGTGGTTGCCCGTTTCATCGAACTCAAGCGCAATCCGCCAAAGAGTAACTGGCGTTGCTTCATACAGATCTCTCGGGACGACGACGTGCGTTTGCGCAAAGAGGCCGGTCAACGAGATCAACTCATTGGTGACGATGACGAGATCAGCGGTATGGTCCCCGGTGGCGCGCCACTCCCCGACGCTAACCAAGCGATCGTACCAAGCGTCGGCGTAGGTTCCGGTCTCCGTCAAAATGGCGTACGAGATGTCGGTATTCGGCTCACCGGGATAGTTTGTCCACTGCCACAACCCGGCTGCCGGGTGGCTGGACTGGGGAGCGGGGGTGCCGTCTTGGGCAGAGGCGACAATGCCGTCGCTGGCCAGGGCCACACCAAGCGCTCCGACGCCGATTCCCAAGAGGGCATCGCGACGCGAGATGCCTTGACCGACATTCGATGCCATGATCGGATTGCTCCTTATGATGCTAAGTGGCGGCGACCTGCACCTCTGCCCTCAACTTCGATGCGGCGAGCATGCGGTCGCACCATAGCACGCCTCACCAGAACATCCTGGCTCTCCCGCAAACCCGATACCGCAGGCGAGATCAGTGCGGCTGTGCCATGAGGACGACGAACCATGACGACCGGGTGTGCGCCCGCGGGACGTCGGGGAGCCAATCGACCTCCCACACAAAATCGGCGGCGGCCGCGGTGAGGACATGC
>JBBRIN010000526.1:0-3558 GCA_038221115.1 Tepidisphaerales bacterium | reverse complement strand
GGGCCTCCGTCGCCCACTGCTCGTGAACCTCCACCAGCTGCGCCCCGACCAGCCGCTGGCAGCTCTGACGGTTGGGGAACACGCCCACCACCGCCGTCCGTTTCTTCAACCGCTTCATCAGGTTCTCCAGCAGGTTCGTGCTCGCCAGTTGCCGCCGGTGGTTCTCCGGCAGCGTCAGGACGCTCAGGCGGTCCTCCAGTCCCTCTCGCAGCATCGACGCCACCGCCGGGTACCTCGCCTGCCACTTCACCGCCGCCTCCTGGGCGCGACGCAGGCACTCGATCCGCTCCGCGGGCGCGAACACCGCCGCCGCGTCCTTCATCAGCTCCTTTAGCGCTTTGTACGACACCTTGCGTCCCAGCTCGCGCTTGAAGTGAACCCGGCAACGCTGCCAGCCCACTCCCTGGAAGTGACGCTTCAATGCCGCGCGGATGCCGGCATGGGCGTCGCTCACCACCAGCTTCACTCCACCGACGCCGCGGTCCCGCAGCCGCTGGAAGATCCCGCCCCAGGTCTGCTCGCTCTCGCTGTCTCCCACCCAAAAGTCCAGGACCTCCTTGCGACCCAGCGACGTGACCCCCATTACCACCAGCACCGCCTGGCTGACCACCTTCCCCTCCACCCGCACCTTCTCGTAGCGGGCATCGACCATCAGGTAGGGATAATCGCACGCATCGAGGCGTCGCGCGCGGAATTCATCGAGCTTCTCGTCCAGTTCCTGGGCCACCCGGCTGACGGTCATCGCCGAGACTTCCCCGTCGCACATCGCCTCCAGCACGTCACGCACGTTGCGCGTCGACACGCCTTGGAAGTACATCTCGCCGCACGCCACCAGCAACGCCCGCTCGCTCCGCTGCCACTTGTTGAACATCGACGGGTGGTACGGATCACACCCACGCACCTGCGGCACGCTCAGCTCCAACTCCCCCACCCGCGTCTTCAGCGTGCGTGGCTTAAATCCGTTGCGCTGCCCACGCCGCTCCGCAGACCGCTCGTGCGGGCCTGCCCCCACGTGATCGCCCGCTTCATCCTTCATCGCCGCGTTCACGATCAGCTCCAGCAACCGCTTGAGGCCCTCCTTCTTGGAGAACACCTCTTGCAACGCCTCGCCCACCACGTCCATACTTTGCTCAGCCATCGTTCGTCTCCTGGGTCAAAAAGTCCTCAACTCACTTCTTGATCCGAGCGAACGGTGGTTTTGTCAATTTACAGAAACGATGTTACGGTCCCCCACCGCTCAGACAAAGTGCTTCACGTCCGACGTAAGTTTGTTCTGCCTCGTTCCGCACACCGTCGCTCGTTGCCTCGCAGCAATCTCACTCCACCAAAAGCTTCCCCAGCCGAACCAACGTCCCCGTCCATCCCCGCTGCATCGACGCATGACCGGCATCAGCGAGCGTCACGACCGACAGCATTTCGAGCGGCCAATTGGCGATGCCGCTGGACGCGGCGAGCCAGCTCGCCGGCTAAACGCGTCAATGCAAAACCCTTAGCCCATCACGGGTTGAGTGAGTTCCTGAACCCGGGATGCGCTACTGCGGCGCGGGTTCAGTTTCGGCGGGGTCGAGGACGCCTTCTGCGGTGCGCATGAAGCGGGCGAACCAGCCGTTGTGGTGGCGGAGATCGTCTGGGCAGCCGCGTTCGGTGACGCGGCCGTCTTCGATGACGTAGACGATGTTGGCCTGGTTGATGAGGCTGGGGCGGTGGCTGGTGAGGACGGTGGTGCGGCCGGTCATGAGGCGGTCGAGGGCGGCGATGATGGCGGCTTCGGAGTCGGGCTCGACGTTGCTGGTGGGCTCGTCTAGCAGGAGGATCTGGGGGTTGGCGAGGAAGGCGCGGGCGATGGAGATGCGTTGTTTCTGGCCACCGGAGAGGCGGACGCCGCGCTCGCCGACCTTGGTGTCGTAGCTGTTGGGGAGCTTGGTGATGAAGCCGTGTGCGTTGGCGGCTTTGGCGGCGGCGATGACCTGGTCCATCGTGGCGTCGGCGTGGCCATAGCGAATGTTGTCGAGGATGGAGTCGTTGAAGAGGAAGGTTTCCTGTTGAACGAGCGCGTAGTGCTGGCGGAGGGAATCCCTGGCGATGGTGTGGAGTTCGCGGCCGTCGAGGAGGACCTGGCCGGCGGTGGGGTCATAGAAGCGGAGCAGGAGGTTGAGGACCGTGCTTTTGCCGGAGCCGCTGGGGCCGCAGAGGGCGACGGTGCGGCCGGGTTCGATGGTGATGGAGACGTCGTGAAGGACGAGGGGAGAGGGGGAGGGGGAATGACGAATGAGGAAATTCGAATTCACGAATGAGGAGGATGGAGCGGGCGAGGAGGCGGGGCTTCCGGCCTCGGCTTTCGGGGTGTCGTCGCGGGGATTGATTTCCAAAGGGTATTGGAAAGAGACGTTTTGGAGAGCCATGTGGCCGCGGATGTCGGCGATGGGGTGGGCGCCGGGGGCGTCGGGGAGCTCTTCGGGGGCGTCGAGGACTTCGAAGACGCGGCGCGCGGCGGCGGTGGCGCGTTGCACCATGTCGTTGACGCGCGCGAGGGTCTGGATGGGGCCGAAGAGGCGCCACCAGTAGGCGCGGAAGGCGATGAGCTTGCCGGGGGTGAAGCCGCCGGGGCGGATGCCGTCGCGGATCATGAAGTAGCCGCCGACACCGATCATGAAGACATTGCTGAGGAAGCCGACGGCGCGGCTGAAGGGGAAGAAGATGTGGCGGGCATTGATGGCCTTGATCTGCTGGTCGTAGTAATCGGTGGTGGCCTTCTGGAAGCGCTCGGCCTCCTGTTTTTCGCGGCCGAAGATCTTGATGACGACGACGCCGGCGAGGTTTTCCTGGAGGCGGGTGGAGACATCGCCGAGGCGCTCGCGCGCGGCCTTGTAGATCGGATGGATGTGGCGGTTGAAGAGCCGCAGCATGAAGTAGACGAGGAAGAGCGGCGCCATCGAGATCGTGGCGACGCGCCAGTCCATCCAGACGACGATCATCACGGTGGCGATCCACAGAATTGATTCGCCGACGATGGTGTCGATGGCGTTCACGACGAAGGACTGAAGCTCGTCGACGTCGCCCATGGCGCGCGACATGAGGTCGCCGGTGCGCTGGCGCTGGAGGTAGCCAAGGCTCTGGCTCTGGAGCTTGTGGTAGACGCGGTTGCGGAGGTCGAGGATGAATTTTTGTGCGACGCGGTTGAGGATCCAGCTTTCCAGCGTGCCGAAGGCTTCACCGATGGCGTAGATGAGGAAGAGCCAGACGATGGAGGAGCCGAGGAGCCCCATGCGAGTGTGGATGTGGCCGGCGAGGCCGAACCAGCGCTGCATCCACGGGGAGGTGTTGGCCTGGAGAATGATGTCGTCGGTGACGTAGCGCCAGACCATGGCGGGGAAGAGCTCGGCGGGGGAGCCGAGGATGAGCAGGAGAAGGCCGAGGGCGATGGCGGGGTAGTAGGGTCTGAGCATGCCGAGCAGGCGGAAAAACACCTGTTTGGTGGGGACTTTGGCGGGGGGGGGAGCTGGGACGGGGGAGGGCACGGGCATTAAGGCGATTGTAGGACGCCCCCGCCGAGCGGCG
>JBBRIN010000525.1:0-3569 GCA_038221115.1 Tepidisphaerales bacterium | reverse complement strand
TCGCGGCGCAACGCCGCACCAACCACGCCAGCGAATCGATTGAGACGCTGACGAGACGATTGGCCGATCAGGCGATCGCGGACTACGAGCTGCGGGAGGGAGAGATCTACCAACTGGTGATCGATCAGATCGAAAAGGCGCTGATCGACCGGGCGCTGGCCAAGTGCGACGGGGTCAAAACCAAGGCGGCGGATTTCCTGGGCATCAACCGGAACACGCTGAATAAAAAGGTGAAGGACCTGGGGATTGAGGCAGTAGAATAGCCCTGTCATGTGCGGACGGTACACGCTCATTCGCCTTAGCGACCTTCAGCTTAAGTTCCCGTGGATCGCGCCGCCGGACGACGCGATCCCGCGCTACAACATCGCACCGACGCAGCCCATTCTTGCCGCGACAAACGATGCGGTGGGGGGGCGATTCAGATTTGATTATCTGCTCTGGGGATTGATCCCATCGTGGGCGAAGGACCCGTCCATCGGCAATCGGATGATCAACGCGCGGGCAGAGACGCTGCCGGAAAAACCGGCGTTTCGGAATGCTTTAAGGCGGCGGCGGTGTCTGATTCCGGCAGACGGGTTCTACGAATGGCGCAAGGAGCCGGACGGCACCAAGACGCCGATGTACATCCAGATGAAGTCGGGGGAACCGTTCGCATTCGCGGGGCTGTGGGAGGAATGGCACGACCAATCGGGCGCCGGCTCGCAGGTGCGCTCGTGCACGGTGATCACGACGACGCCGAACGAGCTGATGGCACCGCTTCACGATCGCATGCCGGTCATCGTGCCGGAGAGCCGGCAGCGCGATTGGCTCGACCCGCGCGAGCGAAGCGCCGAAGAGCTGGCCGACATTCTCGCGCCTTATCCGGCCGAAGAAATGACGGCTCACCCGGTTTCCAAGACCGTGAACAACGCCCGCAACGAGGTGCCGCAGTGCATTGAGCCGATGTAGTTCGCCCGTGGGCGCTTGAACCTGTTCGCCGCTCGGCGATACTGGCGAGACATGGTGAGCTGGCTGCAAAATCTTTTCAAGAAGCAAACGAAGACGCCGAAGGACGCGCTGGGCGACCGCGGCGAGAACATGGCCGCGCGGCACCTGCGCAATCAGGGGTACAAGATCATCATGCGCAATTTTCGGTGTGAGACGGGAGAAATCGACATCATAGCCAGGCATGGCCGCATGCTGGTTTTCGTGGAGGTGAAGACGCGCGCGTACGACGATCCGACGCCGGAAGAGCAGGTGAATCCAGTCAAGCAGCAGCAGATTCAGAAGGCGGCGAAGTTGTACCTGACCCGGTACGGGTTTCCGCAGCCGCCGGCGCGGTTTGATGTGGTGGCGATCGTCTGGCCGACGGGGCGCGAGCCGATTATCCGGCACACCGAGCATGCGTTTGAGGCTTCGTAACCTGATCTCGCTCAGATGATCGACACGCACTGTCATCTCACCGACCCGCGTCTCGGTTCCGAATTGGGTGGCGTGCTGAAGCGCGCTTCGGCAGCGGGGGTGCGGCGGTTCATCACCATCAGCACGACGATTGACGACGCCGTCGCGTGCATTGCGCTGGCCGACCGGCACGAGAATATTGCGTGTTCCGTCGGGGTGCATCCCAACCACGCTTACCAGGAAGATGTTACGCGAATTCCCGAGATGGTAGGGCTGTCGCAAGGCAGCGACAATGTCGTCGCTCTGGGCGAGATGGGCCTCGATTATCACTACGGTCTGGCCCACAAGCGGATTCAGCGCGAGACGTTTGAGGCCCAGCTACAGGTGGCGGCGGTAGTGAAGCTTCCCGTGGTGATCCATTGTCGCGAAGCGGTTGATGACACGCTGGCGATTCTGAAAGGCTTTCCTGCCGTGGAGTGCGTGTTTCATTGCTTTACGGGCACTGCTGAGGAGGCGCACCGAATTCTCAACGCCGGTTACATGCTGGGTTTCACCGGCGCCATTACTTTTAAGAAATCTGACGAACTTCGCGACGTGGTCCGGCTCACGCCAAGCGATCGGATGTTCGTGGAGACGGATGCGCCCTATCTGACGCCCGAACCGATGCGCAAGCAGAAGATCAATGAGCCGGCGCTGGTGGTGCATGTTGCGGAGACGGTCGCGGCGGTGAAGGGGGTTACGGTTGAAGCCGTGGATCGATTCACCACGGAAAACGCCCAGCGGTTTTTCCGCTGGGCGTCATCTCGCTGATCTGCGCGGGTTCGCCTGTTACATCCCCATCGAGCGGCGAATATCCTGGTACGTGACCAGCAGAAATACGCTGATGATGACCGCGAAGCCGATGATCTGCGCGACGGCCTGCGTGCGCGGCGAGATGGGCTTGCCCTGGAGCTTTTCCACCACCAGGAAAGTGAACAAACCGCCGTCGACAATGGGGATCGGGAGGAAGTTAACGACCGCGAGGTTCGCGCTGATCATCGCCAGAAACCAGAGCAGCCAATCCATGCCTTTGAAGGCGAATCTTGCGCCGGCGGTGACGATGCCCAGCGGGCCCATCATGTTCGATGCGCTGATGCGGCCCTGAAACATGCGGGTGAGCGTGACATAGAACTGAAGGATGAAATCGCGCGTCTCGACGACGCCCCAGTTGATCGCTTCGCCGACGCTTCTGGCCTTGCGCGGCTCCTTCAACTCTTCGAGCAGGAGCCTGGCCGATGCATGCACGGTGGCCTGGATCGAGTCGACGTCGGCTTGACTCAGTACGAGCGTGTATTCGCCGGTCGTCGACTCGTCACCCGGCCTGGCTGACGTGGCCGCGGTCAGCTTGTGAGTGCCGGGACTCTTGAGCGCCTCGCGCACTTCGAACCAGTTGCCGATCGCCTTTCCGTCAACGGCTTTGATCGTCGCGCCGTCGGGGATGCCGGCCTTTTGCGCCGGGGTGTTTTCCATCACGTGGGAGACGGTCGCTGACGGGTCGAGCCCGATGGAAATGCCGAGCCGTTTCTTGCCTTCAATGGTTTTTTTGGCCTGAAGACCCTCAACCTTTTGAATGCGTCCGTCGCGAAGAACGGTGAAGGTCAGCGTATGGTCCTCGCGGCCGGCCTGGTCGGCAAGCTCCTGCACGCGAGTGAGATCAGGGTTCAACTCTTTGTCGCGATCACGCCCGACAATCTCTACGGCCTGGACGATGTCGCCGGGCATCAGCTTGCCATACGCGGATGTGCCTTCAGGAAGATCCGCTACCGCCGGTCGCGGCTCCATGCCGGCGATCGACAGCGGACGCCCGCCCCAGGGCGCATCAAGCTGCGGCGTCACTTGCGCTTCGCGCGTTGAACCGTCCTTTCGCTTGATGGTCACCGTCACGGGCTTGCCTTCACTCTTCTGGATCGCCTGGTCGAGCTTGTAATACTCGTCCGGCTTCACGGGCTCGCCTTCGATGGCGACGATCTGCTCGTTCGGCAGGACGGCCATCGTACCGGGCGACACGCGCTTCGGGTCGGTGAGCTCTTTCAGATCCTTCTCGGTGACCTCCCCAGAAAGTCCGCGCAGCGATTGGCTGGGCGAGATGCCGATGCCCAGGAAGCTCTTGGGATCGTCCTCCTTCATGCGCGCGGGCTGAATTCGAAGGG
>JBBRIN010000524.1:0-3573 GCA_038221115.1 Tepidisphaerales bacterium | reverse complement strand
GTCCGACGCCGGCGCCCAGGAGATCTTAAGCCTGCGTGTGGCATACCTCAACGGCGACTGGGAGTCACTGTGGGGGAGCAAACCCTTGCCCGCCGCGGAAGCCGCCTGAGATTCCACCTACAACGGTGGCGCGGACCCTGGGATGAAGACGTGGAGTTCATCGGGTTGAGTTGGGTCGAGTTTACGTCAAGCTGATGCGGTGTTTCCGCGTGGGTTGAGCGCTCGACATGCCGCGCCTCATTGCCCGCTTCCATCCAACTTGTGCCCGGCGATGGCCTCCAGATCGGCGAGGCGCTTTTCGCGGATGGTGCGCAAATTCGCAATGAGGCGTTCGATGGAGATGAGGGATCGCTGGCTGTCGAGCAGGTCGAGAAGAGTGGCGCGGCCGGCCTCGTATGCGGAACGGGCGAGGGTGACGATCTGTTGAGCGCGGGGGAGAACAGTGTGCTGGAAGAGATCCAGCTGGCGGTCGGCGTCACGCAGCGTGGTGATGTCGAGGATGACCTGAACGTTTAAGTCGTTGCGGGCCTGGCGGCGCATGGCTTCGGTCGCGCGCAGATTGGCCATGGCCTGCGCGATGGCGGCGTCGATCGCCTCATGCCGCAGGGCGGGAACGGTGACCGTGCCGAGCAGGCTCTGGGCGATGCCCTGGAGATCGGTGCCGGCGCTGATGGAGAAATCGGGGAGGTACTGGAGGCGGGCGAGAGTGATGCCTTCCTTGCGAGCGCCGATTTCATGAACGAGAGCGGCGAGCTCGGGGTTTTTGTTTGCGGCCAATGAGAGAAGCTGCTCGTCGGAATAAGTCATCGCCGGCGATGCGGGGAGATCGGTGGCGATGGCGATGGGAGCATCGGGCTCGCGGCTGAGCAGCGCGTTGATCGCCGCTCGTTGGGCGGGCAACTGGGCCTGCATGGTCGCGATGGAATTGTTGGAGAGATCGACCTCGTTTCGTGCCTTGAGCAGATCCTGCTGGCCGCTGGTGCCGGCACGATTGCGGGCCTCGACGGCCATCGCCGTCGTCTTAAGCAACTGAGCGTTGGCTTCTTCGAGGTGGATGAGCTGGGAGGCGAGCGCGTAATCGTAGTAGGCGCTCAGCACCTTGTTTCGCAGGTCGAATTGTGCCTTGTGGAATCGCAGGCCGGCGGCGCGGGCGTTTTCCATGGCGCGGCGCGCGGCGGTGGAGAGCTTGGATGGCAGGACGATGTCAGCCATGGGATCGTTGCCCGCCGAGAGGCTGGTCTGATCGAGGCCGGTCTGTCCCCTGGAGAAGCCGAGGTTGGCGGACAGGATCAGGTTAGTCGCCTGCGTCCCGTCCTGGGGAATCTGCTCGATGGCGGAGCGCCAGGCCCAATACTTCTGCTCGACGTCGGGATTGGTGAGCAAGGCATATCGGACCAAGTCGTCGGGCGAGGGGTTTGGGGGAAGGGCGGGGACGTTGCGCGCGTCGGGAGGTAACTTGAAGGGTTTGCCGGCTTGAAGTGCCGCTTGGCGCTCGGGGAGTTCGCCGGGCGGATGGACGGTGCATCCGGTGAAGAGAAGCAGGAATGCAGCGATGATCTTTTTAGGCATGAGCACCCTCCCCATTCCCCGCGTGAAGAATCTGAAATGCACCGCGGGGCGTCGGCGTGTTCGATTCGCGGTTCAGAAGCATGCTCTTGGCGACGTAGAAGATGATGGGATAGATCAACAGTTCCATCAGGAAGCTGGTGAATAATCCACCGAGCATGGGGGCGGCAAGGCGGCGCATGACATCGGCGCCAGTTCCGGTGGCCCAGAGCAGGGGGACGAGGCCGATGAAGGCTGCCGCGACCGTCATCGTCTTGGGCCGGATGCGCTTCACCGCGCCGTCATGTACGGCGTGCCACAGGTCATCCCGGTTGTTCATGCGGCCGTCGGCCTTGAAGCGCTCGTAGCTGTTGTCGAGGTAAAGGAGCATGACCAGCCCCGTTTCGGCATCCAGGCCGGCGAGTGCGATCATGCCGACCCACACGGCCAGGGAGAGGTGGTAGCCGAGAATCCACAACAGCCAGACCGCGCCGACGAGGCTGAAGGGGACGGCGAGCAGGACGACGGCAACGCGGAAGAAGCTGCGCGTCGCCATGTAGAGCAGCAGGACGATGATGACGAGGGTGAGTGGGACGGCCCAAATCAGCTTGGCGTTGGCTTCCTGGATGTTCTCGAATTGGCCGGACCAGACGAGGGTGTAACCCGCGGGGAGCATCAGCTTTTGAGCGATGGCCTGTTGGGCGTCCTTGATGTAGCTGCCGATATCGCGGCCGGCAATGTCGACGAAAACCCATGCGGTGCGGCGGGCGTTTTCGCTCTTGATCATGGGCGGACCAGGGGAGATGGCGACGTCGGCCAGTTGCCCCAGAGGGATCTGCGCGCCGGCGGGTGTCGGGACGAGCACCTGTCTAATCGAGTCGGGATTATCGCGGAGGTCGCGAGCGTAGCGCAGGTTGATCGGGTAGCGCTCGAGCCCTTCGACGGCGGTGGAGATTTTCATGCCGCCCAGCGCGGTGCTGATGACATCCTGCACGTCGCCGGTGGTGAGGCCGTAGCGCGCGGCCTGTTCGCGGTGAATGTTGATGTCGAGGTAGTACCCGCCGAACGAGCGCTCGGGGTAGGCGCTGGTGGTGCCGGGGATGGTGAGCGCGATGGTGGATGCCTTCTGGGCCAGATCGGAAAGGACCTGGAGATCGGGGCCCATGATCTTGATGCCGACCGGCGTTTTGATGCCAGTGGATAGCATGTTGGTGCGGTTTTCGATGGGCATGGGCCAGGCGTTAGCTACGCCGGGCATGGTGACGACGGCGTTGAGGCCGTGCTGGTCGGCGCCGTCGGCGTCCTGCCAGCCGTAGACGAGTTCCTCCATGGTGATCTTGCGCTGGCGCGGCCAGAACGTGTGCTCGAACGGCCAGCGGAGCGCCGAGGGCCAGCGGTCGAAGAAATAGCTCATCTTGCGCCTGCGCCATTTCTCGGGATCGGTCTGCAGGCGGGCGACGCTCTCGATCATCTCCAGCGGCGCGGGGTCGGTGGCGGTGTCGGCGCGGCCGATCTTGCCATAGACGCTGACGACCTCGGGAAAGGTCATGATGAGCTTGTCGGTCTGCTGCAGTAGCTGGCGGGCCTTCGTGACGCTGATGCTCGGATCCGTCGTGGGCATATAGAGCAGGTCGCCCTCATCCAGTGGCGGCATGAACTCGCTGCCGAGCCTCCGGTACGGCCAGATCGCCGAGAAGACGAACGCGAAGGCCAATAGGAGCACAGGCCAACGGAACCTGATCGCGGCGGCGAAGAAGGGGTTGTAGAGTTTCTGAAGCGCGGCGCTGATCGGGCTCCGCTCTTCGTGAATGATCTTCTGCGGCACGAGGAGCATGCCGGCCAGGACCGCCCAGCCAGCGGACATCCACCAGCGGTAGGGATGCAGAGTCGGCTCGGCTTCGGCCAGCCACCACAAACCCGCCGCCGGCAGGAACATAGCGGCGAGGGTGATGAGTAGGTTCATCTTCCAGCCCCATTCCCTGGGGAGCACGCGGGCGGTGATGAAATAAACCATCAGCACCGGGACGA
>JBBRIN010000523.1:0-3577 GCA_038221115.1 Tepidisphaerales bacterium | reverse complement strand
GACACGCGCGGCAATATCAACTATTGGGAACCGTGGTATCTCGGCCACGATCCGGCGCTCGGCGTGCAGCGAAGACCCGGACTGCCCACCGAGGCGAATCCGCTCACTGGACCCTACAAATTGATGCGCGCGCAGCATTTGGATCTGACCGACCTGCACGCCCTGATGGCGCCGCGGCCGGTGCTCGTTTCGGGTGGCTCTGAAGACACCGCCGATCGTTGGATTCCGCTGAATCATCTGGTTGCCGTCGATCACTTGCTCGGGCAATCAAATCGCGTTGGGCTGCACAACCGCGCGGCTCATCCGCCGACCGAGGAATCGAACGAGATTATCTACAGCTTCTTCGAGCATTTTCTGAAGGGGACTGCGGCAAAATAGACTGGAGAGGCCAATCGTTCTTTCCCACGCGACAGCGCAATCCGCCGACGGTAGTATCACATCCAGCGAAGCCGCCCCGTTCCAACATCCCCGGAGAACCCATCATGCCGCGTATTTTCGATCGACTGTCCCGCAAAGCCGCCACCCTGGCCCTGATCGCCGCATCCTTCGTCGGTTTCGGCCGCACTGAAGCGGCGCGGGCCGAAGACAAACCGATCCGCGCCCTGCTCGTCGCCGGCGGGTGCTGCCACGACTACGAGCAGCAGAAGGACATCCTCACGCAGGGGATGTCGCAGCGGGCCAACATCGTCTGGACGATCGCGTACGACCCGAACAAGGCCAACGAGCACCTGAACGCCGTGTACGAGAAGGCCGACTGGGCGAAGGACTTTGACGTCATCGTGCACGACGAGTGCTCGTCGAATGTGAAAGACCTGGCGGTGATCGACAGGATTCTCAAGCCGCACAAGGAAGGGCTTCCGGCCGTCGTGCTTCATTGCGGCATGCACTGCTATCGCTCGGAAGGATGGGAAGCGAAGAAGCCGTCCATGACCCCATGGTTTGAGTTCACCGGACTTCAGAGCACCGGCCACGGCCCGCAGCTGCCCATCACCATCGCGTTCACCGACCACGATAGCCCGATCACCAAGGGGTTGGCCGATTGGACGACGATCAAAGAAGAGCTGTACAACAACGTCGCCGGCAACGTGCTGGACACCGCCAAGCCGCTGGCGCGCGGGAAGCAGACAATCGCCGACAAGAAGACGGGCAAGGAGACTGTGACCGAGACGATCGTGACGTGGACGAACACGTACAACGGCAAGACCAAAGTCTTCGCCACGACGCTGGGCCACAACAACGAGACCGTCGGCGATCCGCGCTACCTCGATCTGGTTACTCGCGGGCTGCTCTGGTCGGTGGATAAGCTCGACGATGCTCATTTCAAGCACGTCGCTGCGGCGGCGACGGGCAAGTGACGGCTACGGGCTACGCCGGCCGAAAGAACCCCACGCTCGACTCAAAGACCCGGTGCCGCAGGCGGTCGTTCTCTTCGGTTAGCTCGCGGCGGAGGTCATCGAGGTTCGCCTTGCAGAACGCGCAGCCGAGCGCGTTGACGTGGAATTCAATGTAGTCGTGCCAGGGACGGTCGAGCGTGCCAAGCACGTAGCCGCCGAGGGTGCTGCGCTTGGGACAACTCGGGCGATAATCCTCCCATACTTCACTGAGCAGCGACTCGGCGGATGATGCCGTTGCCGTACTATCCGCCGCGGCCATCGCGGGCGCGATGTGGCTGTGAAGCTGCTTGATCCACCGGTGCTTTCGCAGCGCGATATAGTTTTCGTCCAACCCCAGCGCGGCGGCGATGTCGTTATTGCGGCGCTGCACAAAAAACAGCATCTCGGCCAGTTGCAGGTCGCGAAAATTCAGCTCGCGGCGCAGATCCTCCACCAGATGAATGATCCCCGCCGCAAGGGCTGAGCGGTCGAGGTCCAGTTGCTCGGCATGGCGCGCGTACGTGCTGGCAGTTTGAGCGGACGTCGCGGCAATCGCCTCCGGCGAGAGCGCCGCATGAGAACGGCGGGTGCGAAACCACTCCACGATCCGCCGCCGCAGCAGGAGAAACAGGTACGTCTCCAGAGACGCTTCGCCCCGGAAGGCGTCGAGGCCGCGCAGCAGATGCAGGAAGGTGTCCTGAACGAGATCCTCCGCGTCAGCGCGGCCAACCCCCCGCGCACGGGCAAACGCCAGCAACCGCCCGTCGTAGCGTGCGACGAGCTGCGACCACGCGTCGGCGTCGCGCGCCTTCACGCGGTCGAGCAGAAATCGCTCGGCGTCGGTCCATTGGCTCATGGGCTCATCCTCCGGACGTCCAGAGGATACGAAAGGCGACGCACCCCACCACCATCAGCGCCATCACGGCGACCGCGCGAAGCGGCCCGCGAAAGTAGCCCTTTGTCATCGCATTGGCGCCCGCATACACGAGCAGGATCATCGCGCACACTCCAAGGATAGACAACGCGCGACCCTTCAGCACGCGCTGCTGATAACGTCGCGCCTCGGCATGTTCGGTTGCGATGGCCCGCATATTGGCCGGCGACGCATCAACCAGCACCGCGCCCGTCCAGATATCTGCGTATGGTTTGCGCACCCTGATCAGAGATCGATCCGTCACGAATCGCCCGCGACGGAGTTCGGTAAACAGAGTTGACCCGGCGAGCGCGCCGGCCGTGGCCGCCATCTGCACCGCCGCATCGCGGCAGGCGCTATCGATCGCCTCGATCTCGGTGAGGCATACCGCTGTCGAGCGGCCGATGACCCATCGTCGCGCCCCTGCGTTATTCAAAAACATCTCCGGATCGTCGACCCATGGGTGCGGTGACGCCTCTACCCGTCCGCCCGCAAGTCCGACCAGGACCACGACCCAAGCGCAAATGGCTTTCCGAAGATTCATCGCAACTCCCAACTCACCTTGAGATTGTCGGGACATCCGTCACGACCGGAGCGTTCCCCTGCTCCTTGTCACCATCCGGTCGTCGCGATCGTGCCGGCCAGAACACCAGCAGCAGCGCCCCCACGAAGACCGCGCCCGCGCGCCCCGCGTTCAACGGCGTGACCCGCCCCAGCACGTCGTCCATCGCGGCGACCCAGTCCGGCTGGTTTGAATGCTCCGCCGGATGCGCCCACGGATACGGGACCGGCGGCACCGTCACCGAGTTGGGAATGGCGGACGTTCCAGGGACGCCCGCCAGGATGAACGGAACCCACAGCAGGAGGATGACGCCCCCGACGGCCCGCGCCATGTGCACGCCGCCGCCGCGCCCGCGGCGCACGAGCATCAGGATGAGCGATGCGCCAAGCCCGAGCCCGAACATGATGAGGCCGCCGATCATTCGCATCAGGCGGGGTCACGCCGGCGAGCCGAAGTTGCGTTCCATTTTCTGAGGCAAGTGATGATCGAGTCGGCCGGTTGCCAGCAGACTGGGTATGTCAAACGCAACAAAACAGGCGGCCGCCACTGACGCGATCAGGAGCCAGGTGGCCAGAATAAAGAACGGCACGCGCACCAGCGTTCCGAAAAACGATCGATCACTTCGCGGGCGCGGCGGATTCACCGGCGCCGATGCGAAAAACTTCAACGGTCCGAGTGCAACTCGAGCGACGGCCATATTGTTCTCCTTTGTTCCAACCGCTCCTGTGG
>JBBRIN010000522.1:0-3588 GCA_038221115.1 Tepidisphaerales bacterium | reverse complement strand
CCGGGCGGCACGTTCATGATGGGCAGCCCCGACACCGAAAAAGGCCGCGGCGACAACGAAGGCCCGCTGCATCCCGTGACGATCAAGCCGTTTTGGATGGCGAAGCTCGAAATCGCCTGGGATGAATACGACCTCTATTGGGAGAATCGTCCGAAAGGTCCGCCGCAACGCCCCGACATCAGCAAGAAGCCGGACAAGCTGCCCGACGCGATCACTAGCCCGACGCCGACCTACGAGGATCCGACCTTCGGCTACGGCAAGAAGGGCTTCCCGGTCATCGCGATTTCGCATCATGCTGCCATGGAGTATTGCCGTTGGCTGTCGCTGAAGACCGGCAAGCACTATCGCCTGCCGACGGAAGCCGAGTGGGAGTGGGCGTGCCGAGCGGGAACGAGCACGGCGTACAGCTTCGGCGATGACCCCGCGAAGCTCGCCGACATCGCATGGATCGAAAAAAACGCCAATGACGCGCCGAACCCCGTTGGCAAGAAAAAGCCGAACGCCTGGGGTCTGCACGACATGCACGGCAACGTCGCGGAGTGGTGCCTCGATACGTACAGCAAGGACTTTTACTCGACGCTGCCGAAGGACAAGCCGTTCGTGTTGCCCTTCAATCCTCCCACGGAAAATCGCTTTCCCGACGTAGTTCGCGGCGGCAGTTGGTTGGATGGCCCGGAGAAATGCCGCAGCGCGGTGCGCCGCCATTCGGAAAAGAGCTGGCTGAAGCGCGACCCGCAAAGACCGCAAAGCATCTGGTGGATGACCGACGCCGACTGGGTCGGTTTTCGCGTGGTGTGCGCCGTCGAGGAGGACCCGCGTTTGAAGGGCGTGCGCTCGAAGGTGACGTGGTGGAGCAATTGAATTCAGAGCCTGAAGCGTAAGCGAAGAGTCCTATCAGAGCCTGAAGCGTAAGCGAAGTGTTCTTATCAGAGCCTGAAGCGTGAGCGAAGAGTTTGTTCAGCGTTCACTCTTCGCTTACGTTTCAGGCTCTGACTTCAGGTCGAACTTCGCTTACTCTTCAGGCTACGACGTCAACATCTCCACCGCTTCGCGCAGCCCCTTGTGGCTCTCGAAAAATCGCTGCGACAATCCGTCCAGCAACGTCAACAGCTTCAGCAACTCGTTGATCCGCTCGAAGCGCATGTGGGCTTCCTCCTTCGCGGCCTGGGCGCCCATCACCTCCGGCGTCAACTCATCCCGGCAGCGTTTGAGCGTGTTGAGGATCGGGTCGATCTCGCGGCGTTTGCGTTGATTGGCGACGAGCGTGAACATTTCCCACACGTCGGCGAGCGATTCGTAGAATTCTTTGCGGTTGCCACGCTTGTGGACCCGGCGAACGAGGCCCCATTCGACGAGTTTCGAGAGGTTCATGCTGACGTTGCCGCGCGAGATGCCGAGGCGGGCCATGATGTCGTCCATCGACAGGGCGGCGCCGCAGATGTAGAGAAGGCCGTGGATGCGAGCCATGGTCGGACTGATGCCCCACAGGCTGCCCATGTTGTTCCACAGGTCGACGAATTGGTCTTCGACGTTTTCGAGGCGCTTGCGCAGCCCGGCGGAGGCAACTTTCATAGGTTTTATTCCTTTCAGGAAGATATGAAAATGGTACCGCAGGGCGGAGGGGATTGCAAGCGCCGGTTTCCCCGTTTAGCGCCCGCGCGGCGTCTAGGGCGTATCGATTCTTCCGCCGCGGGCGTCGCGCGGGCGCTAAACGGGGACCAGAGCAGCGCGCAATTGCCGGGTTGCGGCACGGGGATCGGCGGCGGCGCAAACCGCGTGGCTGACGGCGATGCGGCGAGCGCCGGCGGCGCGGACTTGCTCGATGTTGCCTGGATGGATGCCGCCCAGGGCGAATGCCGGCAGCGAGGTCTCGGCCAACGCTTGCTTGACGAAGTCCAATCCGGCGAAGGCAGCGAATGATTTCGTCTGCGACGGGAACGTCGGCCCGATACCGAGGTAGTTCGCGCCTTCGAGGACGGCCCGGCGGACTTGCTCAATGCTGTGGGTACTGACACCGATGAGTGCGTCCGGGCCGACGATGCGGCGGGCTTGCTGGATGGGTAGATCGTCCTGGCCGAGATGAACGCCGTCGGCATCGGCGAGGCGAGCGATATCAGGCCGATCATTGACGATGAAGAGCACGCCGGCGGCGCGGGTCACCGCGCGGACGTCGCGGGCGCGGGCCAACAGGGTGCGATCGTCAATGCTCTTCTCGCGCAACTGGATGATCTGTGCCCCGCCGAGCGCAGCTTCCTTGACCGTGCCGACCAGCGAGGCATTGCACAGCGCATCGGTGACGAGGACATAGAGCTGCGCGTCCGCCAGGCGGTCGCGTGTCCTGCCGCCATGCACGATGGCGCGTTCGATGGTGTAGGTGGCATAACGGATCTTCTCGATTTGCTGGGCGAATTCGATCGCGACGACTTTGCCGTATTCCTCGAGGCTGCGGAGTGCTTCCTGCAGGCGTTTGGCGTTCGCCTGGATGACGGCCTGCAGGGAGGGGCGCTGCCATTCGGCTTCAGTGCTGATGGCTGTGCCGACATCGTGCAAGGTGTCGCGTGCTTCAAGCAGCAGGGACGCCGGCAGGAGGGAAAGCGCCTGGGCGAGGTCGTGGCGAAGCTGCTTGAGCTGCCCGCTCAGATACGCATCGGCCAACGTGAAACGGGCATAATCCTCCAGCACCCGCAGCGCCTCACGGGCCCGGTTGGCGCTGGCGTCGAGGATGCGGGCGGTATCGACGTCCTCGGTTGGCGCCGCGAGCAATAACGGTTCGTCCATCACCAATGGCGATGTGCTACCAACGATGCTCGATTGCAAACGCTGGTAATCGAAGCCGAAGGATTGCAACTCGGCACGCAAGGTTGCCGTCATCGTCAGCAACGCCCACAGGACATGATCGGTCGAGATCGTCCCTTCTTCGCCGTGAACGACAGCCAGCTCGCGCGCCTGCGACATCACTGCCGCCAAGGACGGGTGCAACGGCAAGTCGCCCGGTTCCGAGGCTTCCATCGGGGTTTGCAATCCAAGATGGGCCTGCAACTGCGGCCAATCGGTCCCGGCGGCGATCATGCACATCACGGCCTTGCCCTCGTCCTCGGCAAGAAGCCCGCAAAGCAAATGGCGTGCGTCCACCTCGACGGTCTGATCGTTGATGGCGATCTTGCGGGCGCGATCGAATGCCAATTGCAATGCGGGAGAGAATTCGAGTTTCATGGTGCGAGCATTTTACAGCGCCGGCAGTGCTTGACCAAATTCGCCAGACCGCCCCGTACGAAAAGGTGGGCGGTTTTTAGCGGGTCCAAGCTATTTTGACAAAAGGTGAGATGGAGAATCTCGGCTCAAGAGCCGATGTCTTTATCAGAAGATAGTTAAAAATAGCAAACAACCTTTGTTAAAGCCCCCAGCATCACGATTCACCTGACTGCACCATGAGGAGCTCCACCATGAGACGCCGACCCGCGTTGTTACTGTTCGTATTGACCGCATGGACAAGCCAGGCGATCCTGGCTTGCGCACAAACCGCGCCGACCGTGGCGCCGCCGATAACCGTAACATCAACCGAGGAAGCCGCGCCGATCTCGCCCGCGA
>JBBRIN010000521.1:0-3589 GCA_038221115.1 Tepidisphaerales bacterium | reverse complement strand
ACCTTGGCGCACCCTCCCCCCAATGAGCATTCACCAGCACACCCTCACCATTCGCGTCCGCTACCCAGAGGTCGACGCGATGGGCTACCTCCACCACAGCCGCTTCCTCCAATACTTCGAGATCGGCCGCGTCGAGCTCCTCCGTTCCCTCGGCCACGCCTACGCCGACCTCGAACGCGCCGGCATCTTCTTCGTCGTCGTGAAAGCCGAATGCCGCTACAAGGCCCCCGCCCGTTACGATGAAGAGCTCACCCTCACCACGCGAATCGCCCGTCAAACCCATGTCCGCATCGACCACGCCTACGAGCTCCGCCGCGACCAAACCCTCCTCGCCGAAGCCACCACCACCATCGCCTGCATCGACCGCGCCGGGCAGCTCACTCAAATCCCCGACACGCTCGTCCCCCGATGACCCGACTCCTCGCCGCTCCCCTCGCCCCCGGTCCATGCACGGGGGAGAGGGCTGGGGCACCCCTTCCGCGATCTAGCAATCTCCGTCCCCTTCACTCTCACCGTTTACTTTTTTCCGTCGTAAGCCAGCAGGTACTGGCTGCTCTGGCGCGCCAGCCGGGCGCCGACAAGGTGCTCGGCGGCCCTGGCGTTGGCTCTGGCCGGGTCGGGAAACGAATTGGTCCGAAGATCGCCGGGCATGGCTGTGGTCCTTGCGGTGCGCCGGCAGGCGGCTTAATGGAAGGGTCACTGGTCCGCGTGTATCATACGTCTGGTTAAGCCCCCTCCAAGTCCTCCAATGGACCGCAAGCGATGCAAAAACTGGGAACGGTTGTCTTCGTGCTCCTGATGTCGGCTTCTGCCCTCGCTGACGACGCGTGGCGAAATGCGCTAAAGCCCAAGGGTGATCCCGCCGCCCCAATGGCCCTCGTCCAGGACGGGAAGCCGGCGTACGCGATCGAACTGCCCGCTGGCGCGGCGCCTCCCGCGAAGAAAGCCGCCGAGGATCTCGGGCACTGGGTATCGGAGATGACCGGCGCCCATCTGTCCGTCGTCGCGATAAAGGCGAACGGGCCGGTCATCCGCATCGTCACGGATGCCAAGCTGTCCGCAGAGCAGTACGCGATCGCCGTTGAGGGCAAGAACCTTGTTCTGTCCGGCGGCGCGGGACGCGGGACGGTAAACGCGGTCTATGCGCTTCTGGAAGAAGACATCGGCTGCCGCTTCTTCACCAATGACAGCATTCGCCTGCCCAAGTCGCCGACGCTCACAGTCGCCGTTGTCCCGCGAGCCTATACGCCCCAACTGATGCTGCGCGATCCGTTCTATTATGTCAGCTTCGATCCCGTCTGGTCGCTTCGCAACCGCACCAACGCCCCCCGCGCCGCGGTTCCGGAAACCTCGGGCGGCCACATCGACTACGCGGGCATGGACGTACACAGCCACGCCGATCTGCTGCCCCCGTCGGAACATTTCAAGGACCACCCCGACTACTTTATGCTCGACGCCGCCGGCAAGCGGCAGCCGGCGCAGCTCTGCCCGACGCATCCGGAGGTTGCCCGTCTCGTAACTGCCCGCGTGCTCGATCATCTCGCCAAAAATCCGACCAGCGAGATCGTCACTGTTTCCAAGAACGACAACATGGGCGATCAGATCTGCCGGTGCGCGCGTTGCACCAGGCTTCGGGCGGCCGAGGGCGGCACCGATATGGGGCCGCAGCTTGTGCTGGTCAATGCGGTCGCGGAGGCAGTGGAGAAGAAGCATCCGGGCGTATGGGTCGATACGCTGGCGTATATCGAAACTGTCCAGCCGCCCGAGACAATGCGGCCGCGGAAGAACGTGGTCATCCGGCTGTGCAACGACGTCATCGGCGCCTGGTCCAGGCCCTTCACGCCCGCCCGGCAGACCGCGATGGCCGACCTGACGCGCAAGTGGTCCGCGATTCACGATCGGCTGTCGATCTGGGATTACAACGTCAATTTCAGCCACTTCCTCGCGCCCATGCCCAACATGGGCGTGATCGCCGACAACCTGCGATTCTGGACGGAAAACAAAGCCATCGGCGTCCTCACGCAAGGCGGCTACCAATCTACCAGTGAGCGCGATGAGATGCGCTCCTGGATCATCGCCAAGCTGATGTGGGATCCCAGCCGGGACGAGAAGGCGCTGGAAGCTGACTTCATCGCAGGCCACTACGGCAGGGCCGCCCCGATGATGATGGAGTACGAGCAACTGCTCGACGCATCCGCCAAGATGCACGCCGAGGAATTGGCCCAGGGAGGAGGCGGTATGCGCTACCCGATGACCGCCGGGTTTTTGTCGAAGGCGTTTCTCAAGCAGTCGGAGGCGCTATTCGCCAAGGCCAGGGACGCTATCGCGGGCGACGCCATGATATTGCAACGGGTGGAACGGGCCGAGCTGCCGGTGCTGTATGTGAAGCTCTCCCAGGGCGCGCTGACGATGGCCGCGATCGATCGCTTCGAGCGGATCGGGCATGAGGCAAAGGTCGATTGGCTCGCCGAGGGCGGAGTCCGGCTCGACGCGCAGGTCGCGGCGTGGCGCATGCAACTGACTGGTGGTTCGCGGAAGTAATCCGACTTCCTTTTGATTCATGCATTAGAGCTGTTTGCAGTCGATCGTAGCGGACAACTCTCACTAGATTTAGCCTCGCCCCTTTGGATTGCCCGACTTGATCGCGTCGGCGGCCACTTCGCCGTGAAGCTTCTTCATCGTCGCCGCCATGGCACGCACCCGCTCGGGTTGCGCATCGGCGAGATTGCGTTTCTCGCCGGTGTCGTCCGCCAAATTGTATAGCTCGAACTGGTCCAGCGCCGCGTTAGCCATCAGCTTCCAAGGACCGTCGCGCAGCGAAACTACCCACGGCTTGCTGATGGCTCGGTCGTACTGCCAATAAAGCGGGTGCGGCCGCGCGATCGGCTTGCCCTCGAACAACGGTAACAGATTAGCCCCATCGAGCGCCCGATCTTGTGGCGGCTCCACGTTCACCATCGCGCACAGCGTCGGCAGCAGGTCAAGACTGCACACCGGTTCAGCGCTGTCACCGCCCGGCTTGATGTGCCCGGGCCACCGCATGATCCCCGGCACCCGATACCCCGCCTCGGTGATGTGCAGCTTCATTCCCCGCAACGGGCCCGGCGAGCCATAGCTGCGATTGGCGGTCTTGTACCGATTCAGCGTCTCAGGCCCATTGTCGCTGCTGAAAAAGACGAACGTGTTGTCGCGCAGCTTTTGGTCGTCGAGATACTTCATCAGCTTGCCGACCGCCGCGTCCATCTGCGAGACATCGCCGTAGTAGTGCCGCCGGTCGATGTTGGCCTCATCCGGATAAAGCCCCAGGAACTCCTCCGTCGCCGCCACCGGCTCGTGCGACTCGTGAAACCACAGGTTTACGAAGAACGGCTGATCCTTCACCCCGTCCAGCCACCGCATCGCCTCGTCCACCACGATGTGCGACGATGCGCCCTTCATTGGCCCGACCGGCTTGCCATCGCGGATAAAGTTTGTCGGATCCAGATGGCTGGGCGCGGCGTTGTTCTGTGTATAAAGCCAATGCTCAAATCCCGCATCGCCCGGCGTGGGCTCCGATCCATCGACCATGCTGTTCAGGTGCCACTTCCCC
>JBBRIN010000520.1:0-3592 GCA_038221115.1 Tepidisphaerales bacterium | reverse complement strand
CGTATGAAAGCGCAGCCTCCGCCGCGCGCTGCTTAGGGTTCATGCCGATGAAGATACGGCAGAAACGGACCTGGCGACAGGGCGGCATAATCGGCCGGCGCGGTCGGGTTCATTTCATCCGGGCCGTTCGCCGGTGAGTCGCTTCAACCATTTGAACCGGCGCGGGGCTTGTGGCACAATGACCGCTTCGTCCGGCCGGCAGGCCCAGCGCGAGAACGATCCAATGCTCTTGCAAACCAACAGTTACATTGTTCCCAAGGACAAACGTGCTGAACACGCGCGTCTGATGCGGCGCTTCCGGCAGGTGCTGGGAAAGCTCGGCTGCGACATGTTCGAGGTGTACGAACAGGTCGGCGCGAACTGGGGCGGCGGCGATACCAACGGGCGCTACGTGCAGATCATGCGCTTCCGCGACCGCAAGCACCAATTGGCGGTGCAGAACGCGGAGCGCGGCGATCCGGTGGCACAGGCGTGCATCGCCGAGTTTTGTCAGCTCGTGAATTTTCAGTACCAGCAGCAGCAGGGCTTTTTCGCGGTCGGGTTTTATAACAGCGTGTTGCCGGTGGCGCCGTCGCGCGCCCAGCCGCAGGCTGAGGCGGAGGTTGAGGAGGGCGCTGTTGCCGAAGCCGGTGGCGAGATCGCGGCGATGGAAGCGGAGGCGCACACGCCCTTGGTAACCGACCCATTGGCCGCAGAGGCAACCAGGGTCGAGGAGGCCGCCGCCGATGACCTGGCCTATCCTGACAGTCCGACCGATGCGCCTGCGCACGATGCCGATCAGGTCGAGGCCCGGGTGGTTGACCATGATGCGGCCCCGGCGCCCGAATTCGTTGGGGAAGTGCAAGCGCCGTTGGCGCTGCCTGACCACCGAGCCGAAACGCCTGACGAGGTCGCGGCGTCGGGCCCGCCGCTCGATCTAACCGAATCGACCGTCGATGCGCACCTCTCCGAAGATGAATTGCTCGGCGAAGTCACCGGCGCGGCCAGCGAGTCGGTGCCGCATCTGGCGATCCCGCAAGATAATGGGCAGGAAGTGCATGACGCCGACCTGCTGGAGACCGGTGAAGTTGACGCGTTGGATGATACGCACATCGCCGAGGCGATCCCCGCGGCAAGCGACCACGAGAGTTCCGGGGAAACGCCCGACGAAGCCCCTGTCGAACCTCCCGACGAAACCGTTCATCATGAAGCCCCCGCCGAATCTGTCGAGGAGGCGCCGCGGCGATCACTGTTTCGGCGCACGCGTCGCAGCGGATAGTCCTGCGCGGTATGATCCCTCCATTAAACCGCCCACCCCGGGCGGCTGATCGAACCCAACCCGTTCACGCTCGGAGGTGTCCCGTGAAATCCATCGGACGCTTGCTTGTCGGCCTGCTTCTGTTGGCCAACCTGCTGTTTCTCGTCTCGCTGTCGCTCCATGTGGTCCGCTGGCCCGGCGGGTGGGCGGTTGTCAGCAAATCGCAACTGACGCTCCTCGACACTTACGCCGATACGCGCAACTGGTCGAAGGACGACTTGGCCGCGCGGACCTCGCTGGTCTCCCGCATCGTCCAATCGGGGGAATCCCGGACGATCTCGCACGTCACACCCGTTGGCACGGTGAGCGCTGAGACCGCTGCGATTTCCGCCGGAAGCGTGCTATTCGACATGACGAAGAAGTAACCGCAGTGGTGCTGCGTCACCGTCCAATTGAACAAAGAAAAACCGCTCGGCTGCAAATGGAGTAGCCGAGCGGTTCTGTTGATGAAGGTAAGTAAGGCGAGGCGACCTACACCACCTGCACCTTGCGTCCCGCGCGTCGCTTGCGGTTGATCATCTGGCGTCCCTTTGAGGTACGCATCCGGGCGCGGAAGCCGATCTTGCGGGCGCGCTTAATCTTGCTGATCTTGTGCGGGTAATGCATGGCGTGATGTCCTTTTTGAAATGGCGGTCGTGTGGCGGCCGCGATTGCCTCGCCACAGCCTTTCGGCCGAGTCTCTCGTTTCTTGTAAAATGCCGCGGCAAACGGCCCAAGCCGCCGCCCGGCTAACCAGTGAAAACAAAACCGCCGGACACCCGTGTTACCGCTCGGCGGTAGGGGGCTCGACGGTCACGATGACGGTCTCGAAGGCCTGATTGCCTTTGGCGTCGGTCGCGCGCAGCGTCACCTGGTGGACGCCGCCCGACATTCCCCGCAGGGTGAACTCCACCGCCGCCTCGGGACTGTCGTAAATCTTATTCGATGGCAGCACCATTTGCCAGTCGCTCTGCGAGTCGACGGAGTAGTCCACCTGCGCGACGATGCTCGCCCGGTCCACGGCCTTGGCTGATACGGTCACGGCGTCGCCCTTCACGGTCGCCTTCACGTCGCCGACCACTGGCGGGGTGTTATCCACCATCAGGGGGTCACTGACGCGGCTTCCGATCTTTCCCTCACCGGGCGGATTTGACGCCGCGTCCGACGCCACCACGCGAATTTCGTATCGCCCGTCGGCGACCGTGCGCGTGTCCCAGTTGAAGGTGGATTCGGTGAGCTTATCCTTCAAGAGGATCCACGGCGCTTTGGCGCCGGAGCGGAAATAGAGGCTGTAGTGCAGGGTATCGCCGTTGCCGTCCTCCGCCTCCCAGGTAATTGGCTGCACGCGATTTGCCTCGGGGCCGGCGGTCGCGGCAGAGGCGCTGGCAGCATTGGCCGCCGCGCCCAGGGCCTCAAGGGGGTTGGCCGCCGCGATGGGTATGGCGGGCGTCGCCTTGGCGGGTGCGTTTCCGACCTTCACGGCCTTGACGACGGGCGCCACGTTTGGCGTTTGGTATGCCACATCCACTTCATCCACCACCGGGGTGATCTTTCCATCCTTGCTGCTCAGCACGAGCTTGTACTGAAGGAACCGCGCGGAGGGCGAGCCGACCGGTTGATACTCCACCGCCGGGGCGTCGTCCGACCACTTTGACCACCCCGTCTTTCCCGGGTCCTGTACGTTTCCGCTTCGCGTCGACACCGTCAGGCCGGTCCCCGCGGGCAGTGACCCTCTTAAATGCACCTTGCCAAATCGGCTGATCTGTCCGGCGTCCAAGACCGAGCTGGTGAACGTGCCTTCCGTCGCAAAGCCGCTGCTCATCGCTGCGATTCCACCCACGTTCGCCATGCCCAGAAGCACTCGCCCGTCTTTGGTTGCCAACAGGCTTAGCACCTGCTTCGGGTCTACCTTGGCGAGGACCGACGTCTCCTCGGCCGCCGGCTTCAGTTGATACACCAGCCCCTCGCTGCCGGTGCCGACGAGTAACGTTCCGTCCTTTTCGATCATCGAAAGCACCAGCACCGGTTGGCGGAAGATCTCTGTCACGAACCCGTCGGGGTCGATGCGATAGATCGCGTTTCCCTGGGGCTTGGGCGTCGCCGATGCGTCAGGCTCCATCGGTACGTTCGCCGCCGACCCGTTGCCCGTGGCCTGCGATGGATTGGTCGACGGACCGGGCTTCGCCGGCTTTTCGCCAGGGTTCGGCATCGGCAGTGCGGGATTGTCCAGCAACAGGTACGAGCTTGCTCCCGGAAGAGTCACCTTCAGCTTCGGAATCGGTTCGGGCTCACCCGGATTGGGTTCGGGCTTTTGCG
>JBBRIN010000519.1:0-3606 GCA_038221115.1 Tepidisphaerales bacterium | reverse complement strand
GGTCTGCTGGGCGCCGTCGTAGGCGAGCTGCTTGATGCCATCGAGGACGCGAGGGAGGCGGCCCTTGGTCCAAGGGGAGTTGACCTGGCGGATGCCGATCATGGTGGACTGTGAGAGATTGGTTGCGCCGCCCGAGGCTTGCGAGACCCCGTTGATCAGGACAGTGCTGGACTCGGTAGTACTGGACATCGCGGTGTGGAGTTTCAGTCCGCTCTCCAGGTCCATGACGAGGGTGGTTGCGCCGCCGGCGCCGACGATTTGCCGCCAGAGCGAGTCGTAGGTTTTGCCGGCGGCCTTGTAAGGCACGCGCGAGCTGGTGATGCCCTGGGCGTTCAGGTCGGCATACTTGTGGAGGACGTCGGGGTGTACCCACAGATCCAAGGCGTCGCCGGGCGTCGTGACGGCGCCGGCCGCGCTGTTGAACGTAATGAGATTGGTCGTGTCCAGCAGAAGATACTGCTTGATGTTGACGACGACGGCATCGGGCTGGACCGAGACGATATCGGCGACGCTGAAGCCCTGCCCGCCGCCGCCGGTGTTTTGCGCGAGGCTCATGGGTTGGCCGGTGGTCTTGTTGATGAGATTGCCGTCGGGATCCTGGACGAGAACCATGCGGGCGCCGGCGATGGTGGCATCTGCGGCGTGGGTGATGATGCGAAGTCCGGGCTTGACCCAGGAAGGCGCCGGGGCAGTGCGCAGCTCAGGCATGAGAAGGATGGCGTTCTGATTGGGGGTGACAGTGTAGTCGTGGCGACCAGCTTGAGCGGGCCCCCGCGCGACCGGAGCGCCGCCGTTAGGATTAGCCACCTCTCGCTGGAGCGCGAACTCCGCGGTTTGTCGTCCCCGCCGGACGCTGATCTTCACCGTAGTGCCAGGCGCGCCGGGGAGCCTGGCGGCAAGGTCCTCGACGCCGCGAAGTGCTTCGCCGTCGATAGCGATAATCTGATCGCCGACCTTGATGCCCGCGCGGGCAGCGGGGCCGTTGGCAACGACCTCATTGACGGTGACGCCACCCTCGTTGGTCACACTGATGTTGATGCCGATGCCCGCGTTTTTGCCCTGGGCAGGGGCGTCGCCGCCCGGCGGCCTTGGCCCATCGGGCTGGGCGCCGCCCCCGCCGGCCCGCTGCGGCGCCAATCGGTAGGTGCTCGTGCCGCTGGTGAGCGAGAGGATGGCGCCATCGCGGGACGCGGTGAAGGGGAAGTTATTGCCGGTGGCATCGGTGAAGGAGCCTTCAAGCTTTCCATTGCTGGCGCGGGCGGTTACCGGGTAGGTTTGACCTTTAAGCTTGATCGAGCCGCGATAGGAATCGGCAGAAGCGCCATCGTTCTCGAGCACGAGGGTGAGGCGATCATCCTGATAGGTGCCGGCCAACGACGTCGGAGCGTCGGCGGCGCGAGCGGGACCGCGCATGACGAGGAACGCCAGCGCGAATAGCGCAAGAGGCAGGAATGGCCGTTTCCGGCGGAGGACAGTGTGCATGAGAGATCCTCGTGTGTTACGCAATGGGCAAAATGGTTGCGGGCCGCGCCTCAGGGCTGGCGCTTGAGGCTGATCTTTCCAAAGTTGGGTATTTCCGTGTCGAGGGTGTCGGCGCTGACCTGGTAGGGAAGGGACTCGGACGTGCCGTACACCTCGCTCTGGTCGAGGATGCGGTCGCCCTCGACGTGCCACTCGCCGCGGTCGCGGATGGGCTGCGCGCGGGCGCTGGAGACGACGTGGGTCGAATAGCGGCCATTTTTGTTGAATGTCACGGTCATCGTGATCGCTGCGCCCTGCGCCTGTAGATTCGTCTGCCAGGTGCCGACGAGGGCGTCGGGATGGGGATCGGCGCCGTTTGGGGCTGGCCCCGGCTGCGGCCCCGGCCCAGGGCCCGGACCATCTTCCAGTGGGTTGCGGGCAACCGGTCCGGCGCCCCCGCCCGCAGGTGGCGGATACTGTTTGTTGGAATTGAGCATCGCCTTGATGATGACCGGCGCGATGCCCTGCTCCTCGACGAGCTTTTTGACATCCGCTTCGGTGGCAACGTTGGGGCGGAAACTCAGAGGCGTCACCTCGACGATGTCGGCGATCTGGCCGTCCGGGTAGCGCGCTTTCTTGATCAGGACGACGACATCATCCATCGACATACGGGGAAGATTCTTAGCGGCCAGCTGCGCTTTCACGTCCGCGTTGCCCGGCTGCAGCGCCGCGGCGCGGCAGACGTGGCCGAAGGTGATCCCGAGCAGGTTCTTGTCGCGGAAAAACTTGGCCATGCGCAGGTGCATTTGGGCGCCCTGGGGGTAGGTGCCGTAGAAGGTGAGGCCCTGCACATACACGTTCAGTGCGTTCTCCGGCTTGCCTTTCACGTCTGCGACGATCTGGCCGATGTTTAAAAATGCCTCGGCGGGGGGCGTTTGACCCAGGTCGGAGCTTTGGGAGATGCACTTGTCGTAGTTCTCGAGGGAATCGTCGTAACGCTTCAGCTCAAAGTTGCAGCGACCCATGGCGGCCATGACCGTGGGGTTCTCCGGCAGATCGACATCGACCCGCCCATATTCGACGAGGGCGGATTCGAAGTTTTTCTTGCGCTCGTGGAACTCTCCGATGCCCAGCCGGGCATCGAGATTGGTGGAATGGATCTGGCTCGCCCGTGCAAACTCGGCTTTGCCTTCTTCGAGTTTATCCTGCGAATAAAGGATACGGCCGGCAAGGATATAGGCTTCTGCGCGAACATCACGGGCGAGCTCTTTGGCCTTCTTTGCGGATGCCAACGCCTCGTCGAACCGCCTCAGGGCGTTATAAATCATCGACAACTGAAAATGCGTCTGGAAGTGGTCGGGATGGGCCTTGACCGCACGGTCGGCATATTGGGTGGCCTTGATGAGATCACCGGTGGCCATGTACAGGTTGGAAAGCATCAGGCAGGTGTTCTGATGGTCCGCCTGGCACTCGAGCGCCTGATTCAGAGAGGCGACGGCGTTGGCGACGGTGGGTTTCAGGTCGCTGATGCGCGGATCGCGCTGAAGCGCAGCGCGGAGCAGGCATTCGCCCAGCAGACAATGGGCGTCGGCCGATTGAGGGCGGAGCTTGGCGGCCAGACGGGCCATGTCGATCGCGGCGCGGTAGCGGTTCAGGTTGCCGTAGAGGCGGGCTAACGTGTAGGCGTCGGCGAAATCGAGTCGATCGGCATCGGGGTCGATGCCGAGTTCGGCGACGGCGGGGAATTCGGCCATGAAGACGTCGGTGGGGACGAGGCCGTTGTAGCCGACCAGGTCATTCGCGCCGCTGGTTTCGCGGCCGTTGCCGAAGACGATGTCGTGACCGAAGGTGTTGAGGCCGATCACGCCGCCCGTGACGCGGCTGAAGCACGGGCCGCCGCTGTTGCCGTGAGTGATCTTGGCGTCCATAAACATGGATTCGATCGTGCCGTCGATGGAACGATTGAATCGAGTGACGACGCCGCCGGTTGTGAAGAGGTTGACCGTCTTAAAGTCGAAGTAGTGGGGGAAGCCCATGGTGATGACGGGGTCGCCGAGCTGGACGTCGCGCAGGGGGGTAAAGGGCAGCGGCACGTAGCCGCCGGGTGGGAGCTTGAAGAGGGCGACGTCGATCCCGTGGTGATCG
>JBBRIN010000518.1:0-3607 GCA_038221115.1 Tepidisphaerales bacterium | reverse complement strand
TGGGGAGCATTTCGCCCGCCTTTTTGCCGTACATGAGGAAGCCCAGGCCGATGGTGCCGAAGAGCATGGAGATCAGGATGTTTGTCATGTCCATGGGTGGGGTCCTTCGAGGGGCGCGGGGGCGCCTAAGGACTTATCGGCTGCTCGGGTGGGGGTCTTTGGTGGGGTGTGGCTTGGAAAGTAGAGTTTCTAAAAGAGAGGCCCCCTCACCCTGGCCCTCGCCCCGGGAGTACCGGGGGCGAGGGAATATGCGATGCCGCGCGGTTGGAAATCGCCAACGGTAATGGAGGGTGTACCATGTCGGTGTGAGCGCGATGATTGATGCGGTCGTGGTCGGCCTCGGCGCGATGGGCAGCGCTGCGGTTTATCAACTGGCCAAGAGGGGGGCGCGGGTGATCGGCATCGATCGTTTCTCGCCGCCGCACGTTCACGGATCATCGCACGGCTCCACGCGGATCACGCGGCTGGCGATCGGCGAGGGGGAGCAATATGTGCCGCTGGTGCGGCGATCGCACGAGCTTTGGCGGGAGATCGAGCGGGAGACGGGCGATGGCCTGCTGACGAGAACGGGCGGGTTGGTCATCGGACGCGAGGGGGCGCAGCGATCGCACGGGGCGGCGCAATTTCTGGAGCGGACGATCGCGGCGGCGAAGCGATTCGGGATCGACCATGAGCTGCTCGATGCGAAGGAGATCCGCCGGCGATTCAAGCCGTTTGCGGTACGCGATGACGAGTATGGCTACCTCGAGCGAGAGGCGGGGTTTGTTCGGCCGCAGGCATGCGTCACGGCACAGCTCAAGCTGGCGGAGCGTTATGGGGCGCGGCTGCACTGCAACGAGCGGGTGCTGGCGGTGGCGGATGATGGCGGGGGCGTGCGCGTGCAGACGGACCGGGCGACGTACAGCGCAGCGCGGGCGATCCTGACCGTGGGGCCGTGGATTGCAGATTTTCTTCCGCCGGCGCAGGCGAGGCATTTTACGGTGTATCGCGAGGTGCTTTACTGGTTCGGCGTCGAGGGGCCGATCGAGCCATTTTTTTGCGGGGCGTTTCCCGTGTTTATCCGCGTGTCGGATCGGGATGACCAGATGCTGTACGGATTCCCCGCGATCGACGGAGCGGCCGGCGGTGTGAAGGTGGCGACGGAGCAGTTTGCCGTGGCGACGACCGCGGATGGGGCGAGCAGGGATGTCGGGGTGGATGAAGTGGCGGCGATGCGGGAGCGCGTGCTTCGTTTATTGCCGGGCTTGAGCGGGCCGTGTATCAGGGCGACGGCGTGCCTGTACACCTGCACGCCGGATTTTGGGTTTGTGATTGATGCGCTGCCGGATCGGCCGCAGATTATGGTGGCGTCACCGTGCTCGGGGCATGGGTTCAAACACTCGGCGGCGATTGGGGAGGCGATCGCGGAGAGGGTGGTGGGGGGAAGCAGCGCGGTTGATTTAAGTGCGTTTGGGTTGTGGAGGTTTCGGTGAGGTTGATGAGTGCTGAGGATCTGGCCGCCCTTTCGGGTTATGCAGATCTTTCGGAGTACCTTCAGGATGACAAACGGGCGTCCTGGAGGCGCGCGAAGATGTAGAGGGGGCGGACGGGTTATTCGCCGGACTTCTTCGGCTCCGCCGGCTGCTTCTGGGTGCGGGCGCTCCAGCTTTTGTTTTTGGCGCCGACATACTGGTAATGATCGAACACATCGCCCTTTCCGAGAATGCGCGGGTCCTGTTGCGCTTGAAGCTCGCGCTGGAGCTGGGCCCAGAGCTTGGCCTTGGCGTCGGCAAGCTTGGCGTCGGCGGCTAGATTGGTGACGGTGCCCGGATCGGTGCTGAGCACGTAAAGCTCTTCGCCGGGGCGCTTGGCCATGGCCAGATCGAAATACTTGTACTCGCCCTGCTCCTTTTGCTTGAGCAGAAGCGACTTGGTGGGGGAGTCATCGGTGTCCTGGAAGCCGGTCTCGGGATTTCCGCAGGGCCAGCGGTCGGGGGCGAAGTTGTGGACGTAGAGGAAGTCCTTGGTGCGGATGGCGCGGACGGGGAAGCCGACGTCATTCTCGCGGCCCACGTCGGTGCGCTCGCGGCCGAGGATGACGTGGTCGCGCGCCGGGTCGACCTGTCCGGAGCCGGCGGCGGTGAGGATGGGGAGCAGGCTCTTGCCGGTCATCCCGGGATCGGGCTGAAGGCCGGCGGCGGTGAGAAAGGTGGGGGCGTAGTCGATATAGCTGACGAAGTCGTCGATCTTGCGGCCGCCCTTCACGCCGCCTGCCGGCCAGCGGATCGCCAGAGGCAGATGGCACGCGTCCTCGAAGATATGCCCCTTCACGCGGGGGAAGGGCATGCCGTTGTCGGATGTAGAGACGATGATGGTGTTATCCAGCTCGCCCATCTCCTCGAGCGTCTTGAGCATGCGGCCGAGGTGGTTGTCGTACCACTCGATCTCCAGCGCGTAGTCGAGCAGGTCGGAGCGGACGATGTCGGTGTCAGGGAGGTAGGGCGGGACGGTGACATCGGCGAGCTTTTTACCCGCCTTCAGGCCAGATCCGGCCTCATAGGCGCGGTGCGGCTCATGGCCGCCGTACCAGAAGCAGAAGGGCGCGCCCTTGGGGCGCTTATCCAAGAACGCCTTAAAGTTAGCCGCATAGTCAATCGCGGCAATGCCAGAGGTAGGAGGCTTGTTCTTGAATTGGTTGTATTGAGTGCCGGCCGGATTGTGCTTGAAGCCACCGGCGGCAAAGTCGCCCGGGCCCCAGCCCTTGGCGGTGAAGCCGACGTGGTAGCCCGCAGCTTCGAGCAGGTTCGTGTAGACCGGGAACTTTGACGGGAACACGCCATTGTGATCGGCCGCCTCTTCGTTCTGCCAGGGATTGCGGCCGGTAAGGATCGCGGCGCGCGACGGGGAACACTTGGGCAGGGGGTGAAGGCGTTGTTGAACAAGACCCCCTCGCGGGCGATGCGGTCAAAATTAGGCGTGCTACAAAACTTGCAGCCGTACGCGCTGAAGTGAAGAGAGGCGTCGTCGGCGATACAGAAAAGAATGTTGGGCCGATTGGGAGGCGCCGCCCGTGTGGGTAGAGGGGCGATCAGCGCAGCGAACGCGAGGAGCAGGGTGAGGTATCGCATGGTGGTATTAGAACGAGTTTGGGCGAGAAATGTGAGGCGACCTTCAGGGGATTCGCGTGCGGCCGGTCTTTTTTGTTTGCTCCACCCATGTCGTCAGACGCTGCACGATGTCGGGATGTTCCGCGTACACGTTGCGGGTCTCCGCCGGATCAGCTTGAAGGTTGTAAAGTTGACCAGCCGGATCGTTCGGCCCAGGTTTGATCCTCGCCGGCTTGGAAAACCCGGCGCTGCCGAGTTGGGGAATCAACTTCCACTCGCCGGCGCGGGCGGCGAGGACTTTGCCGGAGGAAGACTCAGTGATGACCGTCGTGCGAGCGCCGGGCTTCCCGGCGAAGGCGGGCGAGAAATCTTCGCTGTCCTCCGCGGCGTTGTCCGGCAGCTTTTGTTGGGTGATCGCGGCAAAGGTCGCGGCGAAATCGGTGAAGCAGACGAGCTGCCGGCTGGTTGAGCCGGCGGTGACATGGCCGGGCCAGCGCGCGATAAACGGCATGCGGTGGCCG
>JBBRIN010000517.1:0-3629 GCA_038221115.1 Tepidisphaerales bacterium | reverse complement strand
GTCGGCCGATAGATCGGGAGCGGGGCCGTCGATGTTCCAACCGGCGCGGCGCGGGTCGTAGTGATGCTCCAGCACGCGCTTCAGGGTCGTGATCAGGGCAGGTTTGGAAATGCGCGTCTCGTCGGAGACCTCATCGCGCCCGCCAAAGATGCCGTAGATGCGGCCTTCAGGGGAGAGAAAATAGCCCCACCAGCTCAGGTCCATGTCCTGGAACCCTTCGGCGGGGAAGATGCGGAAGTCGATGTCCTTGGCGCTGATGAGGCGGACCGTGATGAATTGCTTAAGGAGCGGGTCGAGATCGCCGCCGCCTTCGAGGACGTCTTTGTCGAAGGCGGAGCATTGCTTGCAGGGGAGACAGCGGAAGGTGACGAAGATGGGGCGATTGGTTTGTTTGGCTTCGGCCAAAGCCTGGGTGATATCGCTGCGCCAGGTGACTTTGTCCTGGGGCACGGGCAAGGTGCCGGTGGCGCTGGAACGAAGTGCGTCCTGCCAGTCGAAAGCGAGGGCCTGGGGACTCACGCAAAGCAAGAACAACAACACAGCCCACGGTTCACGTCTTTTCATGATCAGATATACGAGTTGAAGGTGGGCAGCGTTGCGTATGCACCCGGATAGAAACCAAACCGAGCCGCCGCTATACTGGTAACTCTGATTTGCACGACCCACGACCAGGAGTATCCATGCCCGGCATGACCATGACCGAACAGATCCTCGCCAAGCACAGCGGCAAGACGCGCGTGGAGCCGGGCGAGAATATCTGGGTGGACGTTGACGTTCTGATGACCCACGACGTCTGCGGGCCGGGGACGATTGGGATTTTTTATGAAAAGTTCGGGCCGAACGCGAAGGTGTGGGACCCGGACAAGGTGGTGATCATCCCGGATCACTACATTTTTACGGCGGACCAGAAGTGCCACCGGAACGTGCAAACGCTGCGCGACTTCGTGAAGCAGCAGGGGTTGAAGTATTACTACGACCCTGAGTTCGTCACGATGGATCCGAGCATGCCATCGCCGTACAAGGACCCGACGAAGACGAACTACAAGGGGGTGTGTCACAAGGCGCTGCCGGAAGAGGGGCACGTTCGGCCGGGCGAGGTATTGCTTGGAACGGACAGCCACACGTGCACGGCGGGTGCGTTTGGGCAGTTTGCCACGGGGATCGGGAATACCGATGCGGGCTTCGTGCTGGGGACGGGCAAGCTGTGGCTGAAGGTTCCGCCGACGATGAAGTTCATGTTCCATGGGCAGATCCCGGCGTATCTGACTGCGAAGGATCTGATCCTGGCGGTGATCGGCGAGATTGGGGTGGACGGCGCGACGTATCGCACGATGTACTTCGGCGGCGAAGGGGTGAACAGCCTGACGCTTGAAGACCGGATGACGCTGACCAACATGGCGATCGAGGCCGGCGGTAAGAACGGCGTCTGCGATGTGGATGAGAAGACGCTGCAGTATGTGCGGGCGCGATCGAATATTCCGAGCTGGCAGGTGTTTAAGGATCAGGCGGGCGCGGCTTTTTTCTCGGAGCACGAGTGGGACCTGAGCACGATGGAGCCGATGGTGGCGAAACCGCACTCGCCGGACAACAAGGATACGGCGCATAACTGCCGCGACGTGAAGATCGACCGGGCGTATATCGGGTCGTGCACGGGCGGCAAGATCACCGACATGATCTTCGCGGCCAACATTCTGAAGGGGAACACGGTGAAGGTGAAGACCTTCGTCGTGCCGGGGTCGACGGAAGTGCATGCGGACATGAAGCGGTTGAACCTACGCGGCGTGCCGAAGGATGGCAATGAGAAATCGATCGAGGATATTTTGATCGACGCCGGGTGCTTGGTTGGCCCAAGCGGGTGCAGCGCGTGCCTTGGCGGGCCGGCGGATACGTTTGGCCGGCTGCAGGGGACGGAGGTTTGCATCAGCACGACGAACCGTAACTTCCCCGGGCGGATGGGATCGAAGAACAGCGCGGTGTTTCTGGCGTCGCCGTTGACGGTGGCGGCGAGTGCTCTCACGGGGCATGTGACGGACCCGCGCGAATATGTGAGCGCGCCGATTGAAACGGGGATGGCGGGCGTGCTTTAAGCTGGTTTTCGCAACTCATAAGCAAGCGGCCCCTGGCAATAAGCCGGGGGCTGTTGCGTTAGAGGGACGCAGGTCCGCCTGAATTCCCACCCCTTCGCGGTTTGAATCGTATGGTTATGGCGTGGCGTATCTCCGAGTTGGGCGTGAGCAAGCATCCGGCCCCGGCGACGCCGCGTTGCCGTGGAGGTAGGACATGGCTGCTGTCGCAGGCGCCGTAGCCGCCGTGGATACTGCCGCGCCGTCTTCGTTGATTGAAGGCAAGGGTGAGCCCCCAGTACCGGCGGTTGCCGCCGTGGACGAGGGGCAGGACGGGCGTCAGTCGTTGGCGAATCTGCTGCGGGCGCCGGAGATGACGGGGCCGCCCGATGGGACGAAAGTTCGGTTTTATAGACAGGGCGTCGCGGGCTCAAAGCCGGTGCGCCGTTCGGCGGCGCAGCTAATTGCGCGGACATCATGGACCGCGGCGCTGCTGGCGCTGGGGGCGATCGCGACAGCGCGGCCGATGCGGGCATGGAACCCGTCGCTATCGACATTCCAAAACACTGTCGCCGTCATCCTGGTTGCCATCGCCGTTCTTACGGCCGTGGCGGTGCTGACGGCGACGTGGTCCTCAAAGCGCGTCGGCGTGCTGGGCCCGGCGATGCTGGGGCTTTGCCTGGGAGGGGCGGTGGTCGGGCTATCGATCGGATTGCATGTCGCCGACAATCGAGGCGTTCCGTTGGCATTGGCCGGTTTTGCCTCAACTGAAGCGCCGCCGGCGGCATCTGCGCCTTCGGCGCCATCGCGGCGTCCGGCGGGGGTGGCTGCGCCGTCGGTCACGGTCAGTCTCTCCGAAGCGGCCCGCGCCGGACGCGATGCGATGGATCGGCTTCCGGGGTGGTTCGGGGCCGCCACCACGGGTTCGGCGATTATCCGGATTGGTGAATTCCCGGCATCGGCGCCGCTTCTGGAGGAGCTTCGGGCGAACTTTAATGCGCGGCCGGTTCTAGTGCTCATTTCCATCAACAACGGGCGCGGGCAAAAGGCGCTGACGATCGAGCCATCAACGTTGCGCGCGGAATTTGCCGATGGCCGGCGAGTGTCGGCGCTTGCGGCGGGGGAGGTGATCGCGACGTCGCTTGGGGATGCGGAGAATGTTGAAGCGCCGGCCGCAAAGAAGGTGATTCGCGCGGGGCCGGGGGAAACGGCGATGATTGCGTTGGCGTTCCTGCCGGACGGTACGGATCTGCACGATGCGGCCCGGCTCACGCTCGTTCTTAACGGGCGGCGGGTTGCGCTGGCAGGATCGTATCTGTCGCCGCAGCAGAAGGCGGATCTCGTGCAGCGCGCCGCGCTGATCGCCAATCGTTGAACTCCTTGTCCGTCGCAATGCATGCCCGAATGAACCCGTCGGGTATCATGGTGGCATGCACACATCATCCTGGCGGCTGCTTGTCCTTATTTCGCTCGTGCTGTTGGGGTTGAGACTTCGCGCGGATGCTCCGGCGACGCAAGCGATTTACTCGACGCTCCCGGCCAGCTCGGATGGAATCGGCAAGGTTT
>JBBRIN010000516.1:0-3631 GCA_038221115.1 Tepidisphaerales bacterium | reverse complement strand
ATGGCGTTTGCCCGACGCGGCGCGAGGATCGGGAACGGATGAAAAGCAATCGAACAGGCTGATCGATGTCTCCGACATGGTTTGGTCCTCCTTGACCAGTACCCATATCGGCTATCCTAGCCGGAGAACTGAAAGGCCCTGTTGAGCCGGGTTGCGGCGAAAATGACACCGCCGGGGTTAGAATAGGCCCAGGAGAAAGCCGCATGTTACGAACCGATGGAGTCGTCAATCGCGTGCTCCCGCCGTTCGCCCTGGCCGAGCGGGCGATTCGCACAGCCGATCAGCCGATCGGCTTCCTGATCGCAACCGCGCTCGCCAATCCAGGCCTCATCTCGCTTGCCGCCGGGCTGGTGGACTACGAGACGCTACCCAGTGTCGAGTGCCGCGAGCTCCTCGACGAATTGCTCACCGAGCATGTCGTCGGCAAGGCCCGACTGAACTACGGCACCACCCTCGGCCTGCCGGAGCTGAGGCAGCGGCTCGTGCGTCACCTGGCCGCGCTCGACGGGCAGACGCCCGAAGAATTCGGCGCAACCTCCGACCAGATCGTGGTGTCCAACGGCAGCCAGCAGTTGTTGGCGCTGCTGACCGATGCGCTGGTCAATCCCGGCGACATCGTCATCACTGCGTGGCCCAGTTACTTCGTCTACACCGGGGTGCTGATGACCGCCGGAGCTGATGTTCGGTGCGTGGAAATGGACGAAGACGGCATGCTCCCTGACGCGCTCGAGCGCGTGCTGGCGGGAATCGAGCGCGAGGGCAAGCTGGCCCGTGTGAAGATCGTCTACGTCGTCAGCTACCACGATAACCCGACCGGCGTCACTCTCTCCGAAAACCGGCGCCCGCGACTCTTAGAGCTCGTGAAACGATACAGCCGCGCCCATCGCATCCTCCTCCTCGAAGACGCCGCCTATCGCGAGCTTACCTTTGAAGGCCAGCCGCCTCGATCGATCCGCCGCCACGATCCCCGCACAGAGCATGTGGCCTTGTTACAAACGTTCAGCAAGCCCTTCGCCCCCGGGGTAAAAGTCGGCTACGGCCTGCTTCCGGTCGATCTGGTCGAGAAGATCGGCCTGATGAAAGACAACCTGGACTTCGGAACCGCCAACCTGAACCAACACCTGATCCTGCGCGCGATGACCAGCGGCGTATACGATCGCCACGTCGAAATGCTCCGCCGGCGCTATCACGAAAAGTCCGCGTGCATGCTCGCCGCCATGGACGAACACCTCGGCGATCTCCAAGCCACCGGCACCCATTGGACGCACCCCCGCGGCGGCCTTTACGTGTGGATGACGCTACCCGAGGGCATGAATACCGGCCGCGAAGGAACTCTATTCTCGGCGGCCGTCAAGGAAGGCGTATTGTATGTGCCGGGCAGTTATTGTTACGGCCCCGATCCGCTGCGAATTGTGCCGCGGAATACGATGCGATTGAGCTTTGGGACTGCGACGCTCGAGCAGATTCGGGAGGGGGTGAGACGATTGGGGGTGGCGATTCGGGCATGAGGCAGCATTTAGTGGAGGGAGGAGTGCCTGCCCACCGGGCTGCATGTTAGATTTACTCGATGGCGGGGACGTGGTCGCTGAGGAGACGTTCGTTGCCGTCGCCGTCGAGGGCCTGGCGGATGGTATCGATGAGGCGGCGGAGGTCGAGGGGTTTGGTGAGGTGGGCGAGGAAGCCGGCGTCGAGGCTGCGCTGGACGTCGGCATCGGTGCCGTAGCCGCTGACGGCGATCGCTTTGGTGGGGCGCTGGAGGCGGAGTCGGCCGATGAGCTCCCAGCCGTCGCAGTCGGGCAGGCCGATGTCGCAGAGGAAAAGGTCGAAGGGGGTGATGGAGCTGGCGTAGAGGGCGGCGTCGCAGTTGGCAGCGGTTTCTACGGCGAAGCCGGCGCGCTGGAGGGCGCGGACCAGAATGGAGGCGGTGTCGGCGTGGTCGTCGACGATGAGGATGCGGGCGGGATTGCTCGCTCTTGGAGTGGCGTGGTCGATGGGGGCCAAGCGGACCGTCCGTTTCGGGCTGTCACGGGAACACGGGGAGTCCGTGGAACGCGTGAAGAGGATGAGGTGGTACTGAACAGAGCGTCTTACGTTGAGGCTGGTTGGAGGTTCGGGGGAATTGTTGGTTCGGCTCCATCGGTCCTTTCGTGAGAAAGGCGCTCGAACTTCGCGGAGTACCCCGAACAGGCGTTGAAAACCCGTGTCACGGGGGGTTAGTGGCCGTTGTGGCCGCCGTTGGAGCCGGCGACGTGGGCGAATTCGGGGGCTACGCCGTGGGGGCGGGAGTTGGGGTCGCGAAGCTCGTGTTTGCGGCTGGAGCGGAAGATGCTCGTGCGGTCGAGGACTTTCTCCTGGAAGTCTTCGAGGTAGAGATAGATCACGGGGGTGACGTAGAGGGTGAGAAGCTGGGAGACGATGAGGCCGCCGACGACGACTAACCCCAGGGGGCGGCGGCCGCCGCCGTCGGCGCCGAAGCCCAGGGCGATGGGCAAGGCGCCCATGATGGCGGCGAGGGTGGTCATGATGATGGGGCGGAAGCGATCCATGCTGGCGTCGTGGATGGCTTCTTCGGCGGTGGCGCCTTTGTCGATGCGCTGCATGGCGAAGTCGACGATCATGATGCCGTTTTTCTTGACGATGCCCATCAGCATGAACATCCCGATGTAGGCATAGAGGGAGGCCTCCTCGTGGAAGAGCCACAAGGTGGCGAGCCCCCCTACCAGGGCGACGGGCAGCGAGGAGAGGACGGTGATGGGGTGGAGGTAGCTTTCGTAGAGGATGCCGAGGATGACGTACATCACGAAGATGGCGAGAAACATGAGGATGACCAGGGACTTGGCGGTGTCGCGGAAGGTGAGGGCTTCGCCCTGGAAATTGCCGCGGATGGATTGAGGGACGATATCGCGGGCGTTGCGCTCGATAAAGTCGGTGGCCTCGCTGAGCGGGACCCCGGGCTTGAGGTTGAAGTAGAGGGTGACGCTGGTGAACTGGTTGATGTGGTTGACGGTCTGGGGGCCGAGCGCGGGGGACCAGATGGCGAGAGCACGCAGGGGGACATTGCGCTGGTTGTCATCGGATTTGATGTAGAGCAGGCCGAGGTCTTCGGGCTCGCGGCGGTCCTGATCTTTGATCTCGAGGATGACCTGGTACTGGTCTTCGGGCTTCTTGATGAGGTAGACGTAGTTCTGAGCGTAGGCGTTGCGGAGGAGGTTGAGGATGCGGGTCTCGGAGACGCCGTACATCTTGGCTTGATCGCGGCGGAGATCGATCTGGAGGTTGGGGGTGTGGGTGTAGAGGTCGGAGGTGACGGGGCCCGCGAAACCGGGGAACTCCTGAAGCTTGGCCATGAGCTTCTGGGCGACGTCGTAGACTTCGTCGGGGTTGATGCCGGAGAGGGCGTAGGCGAACTGGCCCTGCTGGTTGGCGGTGGCGCCGGTGGAGATTTTCAAGACCGGGTCGGGCTTGAAGATGCCGAGCGCGCCGGGGGTGTTCATCATGACGGCGCCCATCAGAGCGCCGCAGATGTCGGCGATGGGTGGGGGCGGGGCCATGATGGGCTTGCCGTCGGGGCCGATCACGGGGCCGTGGGGGCCCATCATGGGGACGGGGACGCGGTCGGCGGGCTTTTTGA
>JBBRIN010000515.1:0-3644 GCA_038221115.1 Tepidisphaerales bacterium | reverse complement strand
TGCTGGAGCCTGCTCTTCACCAGCGTCCCGTCGCGCTTGACGATGACAACCTGCTGGCCGTTCTTCACGACACCGTTGTAGATGCGCCCGACGCCGATGCGGCCGACGTAATCGTTGTATTGGATCGTCGTGATTCGCATCTGAAGCGTCTTCTCCGGGTCGCCGTGCGGCGCGGGGATGTGCTTGATGATGGCTTCGAAGACCGGGAGGATGTTCGTGCCCTTTTCCTCGATCTTCCAGCTTGCCGTGCCGGCACGACCGGAGGCATAAATCACGGGGAAGTCGAGCGTCTCGTCGTCCGCGCCCAGCTCGACGAACAGGTCGAAGACCTCGTTGAGCACTTCATCGGCGCGAGCGTCCTGGCGGTCGATCTTGTTGATGACCACGATGGGGCGCAGTTCGTGCTGGAACGCCTTCTTAAGGACGAAGCGCGTCTGCGGCATCGGCCCCTCGGCGGCGTCGACGAGAAGGAACACGCCGTCCGCCATGCTCAGCACGCGCTCGACTTCACCGCCAAAGTCGGCGTGGCCCGGGGTGTCGATCAGGTTGATCTTCACCTGCTGGTTGGTCAAAGGATCGAGGTAATTGATCGCCACGTTCTTGGCGAGGATGGTGATGCCGCGCTCGCGCTCCAGCGGGTTGCTGTCCAGCATGGTGTCCTGCACCTGGCTGTCGCGGAAGTTGCCGCTCTGGCGCAGCAGGGCATCCACCAGCGTCGTTTTCCCGTGGTCGACGTGGGCGATAATGGCTACGTTTCTGATGTCGTTTCGCACGTGATTCATTCTTGGCGGTCCTCGGACGCTTGTCCCGCGGTCATTTGCAAACAGTTTGGCCAACGGCCTTTACGCAGGGACAAAGGGCCAATGACAACTGACGGTCTACTTCGGAAAAGCGGGGTAGGATACAGCGAGTCCCGCTACTATACAACGTCCGGCAAGCATGAAAGGTTTGCCTTCCGGGGCAAACGTATCTCAAACTAAAGCTCCCAAGCCAGCAGGCTCGACGTGTGCTCGAGGATCTTTTCCCTGAGAGGGCGCTTCAGCCAAGCGGTGTAATTAATCTCGTGCGCCTTCTCCTTGTCCTGTTCGAACATCCTCACCTGTTCCCTGGCGAATGGCCCATTCAGGACGTTGAGGTTCGCTTCGTCGTTTAGCCGGAACGATCGGTTATCGAAATTTGAGGAGCCGAGCGACACCCACTCCCCGTCCACGATCATCAGCTTGCAGTGAAACATCGTCGGCTGATATTCGTAGATGCGCACGCCCTCTTTCAACATCGGCCCCCACGTCGCCCGTGAGGCGCGGCGGACGATCTTCTCGTCAATCTTCGACCCGGGCACAATGATCTCCACCTCCACGCCACGCCGGCGCGCCGCAATCAGCTCGCGTTTGGTCAGCGCATCCGGAACGAAATAGGCGCTCTCGATGCGAACCGTCTTTTCGGCTGCGGCCAGCGAGAGCAGGAACATCAACTGCATGCTCTCACTGCCGCCTTGCGCCGAGCTCTTGAAAACCTGGGCGAATTCTTCGCCCGCGGGCGGTAGTTCGGGAAAGTAGTCGGCGCCATTGAGCACCTGGCCGGTCGTCTGCATCCAGTTGTCGAGGAAGACCGCTTGCAATTGCGCGACCGCCGGACCTTCGATGCGGTAATGGTTGTCGCGCCAATGGCCGGGACCTTGAGCATGACCGGTCCATTCGTCAGCGATGCCGACGCCGCCGGTGAAGCCGACGCGGCCGTCGGTAACAAGGATCTTTCGGTGCGTGCGGTGATCGATCTGCTGGAACGAGTTGATGTCGTAGAAGTAGAATGGGTGATACGTCCGCACATCGACGCCCGCCTCTTTCATTTGCTTGAAGAAGCCCCGCTCTATCTTGGCACTGCCAAGCCAGTCGATCAGAACATGCACGCGCACGCCGGACTTGGCGCGCTCGGAGAGGGCGTCGGTGAAGGTTTTCCCGGTGTCGCCCTTCCAGTAAATGTAGGTTTCAAACGTGATCGTGCTCTTCGCGCCGCGGATGGCATCGAGCATCGCAGGAAAAATCTCATCTCCGTTTCGCAGCGTCTGAATCTTATTTCCGCTGATGATCGACGGCCCGAGCAGGCTGTTCATCGTGCGGGCGAATTGGGGATCCGTGACGTGGTATTCGGAATCAATGCGGTAATTGAGGATCTTTTTCGTCGAGCAGCCCGTCAGCGCCAGCCCCCAAGCCGCAGATACCCACGCCATCATGAGCCAGCGCCGTCTGGTCGATTTCATCGAGCCTCCTGTTGATCGGCCGATTCCCCAGGATCAAAGGCTGTGCCCGGTAGCGCCTGCGGGATCTGTAAGCTGGATTACCCCCGCACATGCGACGTTTCGACGCGGCGCGACTGATGTAGCATGTCAGGACCGCTTGAGAAACGGCCGTTCGGCTAAGAGGATCCAGGTAACATGGCGACAATGCGGAAGATGATGGGGTACCTTCGAAAAAGCGCGACCGCGCTCTCAACCCTCATCGCCGTGACGACACTCTCCCTCTGGATGCTCAGTCGCCACACATCCGGCGCCGTCGGTTACAGCGTGCATGTCGGCGATACTTTTGTCGCGGGAACGGACCTCTGGTTCCGGCGCGATGGCCTATCCCTCGAACGGCTCGATTTTCAACGATCCGAGTTCTGGACCTCGCCAGCCGGTCGCCAGGGCACAGAGTCCGTTCACTTTTCCGCGCGGTTTCAGCGCGATGCCTCAGGGACGGCATTCTTTGAGGCCAATCGAGGCCCCCAGATTTTTGCGTGGCGCCTCCGCGGGTTGGAGTGGCAGACGTGGACCTCCCAACACGCCTACACCAGCCGGCACGCAGGCATCTCCTACGCCTGGCTGCTGTTCGCCTCCGCCGCCCTCCCGGTCTGGACATTGGTTAATTCTTTGACGCGCCGCTCGATAGCTCGTCGTCGCATCCGCCGCGGCCTATGCGGATCGTGCGGCTATGACTTGCGCGGCGGGCACCAGCGCTGCCCCGAATGCGGCCATGACCTCGCGGCAAACCGCCGCCTCCAGCCCATCCCAACCGAAACCGCCGCGTTGATTTAACGCTTCGATTTCCAAGCGGCGGTGTACAATGAGCGCGTGCAACCGTATCAGCAGCGGCGATCATCCTATCCGTGCGACTTTCTGGAGGTTCCCCATGAGCGCGACGACCAGCTATTCCTTCCCATTCTCCCACTCCCGCCGCCGTTTTTTGGCGCAGTTGGGGGTCAGCGCCGCCGCTCTCCTGGCCGCGGATTTCTTCCTTACGCCGGGTGCGTTCGCCGAGGAGCTCATTCGTACACCCGCGCAGACCGAGGGGCCTTTCTACCCGGATCATCTGCCGCTGGATACCGACAATGATCTGCTCGTCGTAAACGAATCCATCACGCCCGCCGTGGGCGAGGTGACGCACCTTTCCGGCCGCATTCTTACTGCCGCTGGAACGCCTCTCCGCAACGCGCTCGTCGAGATCTGGCAGTGCGACAGCGGCGGAGCGTATTTCCATTCGCGCACCGGCAACGCCAACCAGCGCGACGCCAACTTCCAGGGCTTCGGCCGATTCATGACCGGGTCGACCGGCGAGTACTACTTCCGCACGATCAAGCCCGTCGCGTATCCCGGCCGCTGCCCGCACATT
>JBBRIN010000514.1:0-3656 GCA_038221115.1 Tepidisphaerales bacterium | reverse complement strand
TGGCCGAATGGTGCAGTTCAAGGGATTCGACGTGTTGCTCAAGGCGTTCGCGCGGAGCGGCATCCAATCGCACGACCTTTTGCTGGCCGGCGAGGGGCCGGAGAGCGAAGCCCTGAAGCGGCTCGCGCAAGAGCTGGGTTTGGGCCAGAGGGTCAAGTTCATGGGGCGCGCTGAGCGAGCGACGGCGCTAGCGCTGTTCCAAGGGTGCTCGTTCTTCGTGCTGCCATCGCGCGGCGAGCCGCAGGGGATTGTGGCATTGGAAGCGATGGCCAGCGGCAAAGCGATCGTTGCCACCGCGGGAGGCGGGGTGCCGGAAATCGTCGTCGATGGCGAGATCGGCATCCTCGTACCAGTGGACGACGTCGCATCTTTAGCCGAGGCGATGGTTCGCCTGGCGGGAGATACGGAGCTGCGCAATCGGCTCGGTCAAGCCGGCCGCGCCAGAGCAAAACATTTCAGTTGGGATTCCATTGCCGAGCAGTATCTGGGCGTGTATCGCGCCAGCCGTCGTCAGGAAGAGCCTGCTGCGCCGGTCACTTTGTCTATAACCGCAGCAGATTCTTCCGACCGAGTGGAAGCTTTTGTCGGATCGAGGTAAACCAGTGAGTTCCATTTCCAACACTGTGCATGACGCCCGCGTCCACGCCCCCGTTGCGCATGAAGCGGCGCGCGATTCGGAGAGCCAAAAGGCGCTGGACATCGAATACCACCGCAAGGCTGCCGCCAGCTACGACCGGGCGGTGACGCGGCACTTCGGCTTTTACCACAAGTATTCGCTGCACCCGTGGGTGCGCAAGCTGGTGGCGAATCGCCCCAACGCCTGCATTCTGGACATGGGCACCGGTACGGGCGTGGTTGCGTGTACGCTTGCAAAACTTGGCGCGCAGGTTCAGGCGGTGGACCATTCGCCGGACATGCTCGAGGTGGCAAAGGCGCGGGCCGAAGAAGCGGGTGTTGCGGATCGGGTGCGCTTCGAAACGGTGGATTGTGAAAACCTTCCATACGAAGACGCGTCGTTCGACGCGGTGACGATCCAGGGCGTGCTCCATCACCTGCCGGACATCGGGCCGATGCTGCGGCAGGCGTATCGCGTCCTGCGTCCCGGCGGACAGCTCTACATCTCTGAACCGTGTATCGAAGGAGCGCTGGTGAGCCGCGTTGTCAACGCGATGACCGCCCCCATGCGGCTCGTCAAGCGAGCGGCCAGGTGGGTATTGCGCGCCGGGCCGGGTGATCCAAACGGTTCGGACCACGAGCTGCCCATCTCCGGCCCGAAGCTCGTCGCAGCGGTGCGCAGCCTGGGGATGGACGTGGAAGCCGAGTATCTGGTGCATCTGGGCGTCATGCGATTCTTCCCGGAATTCGCACGAATCTGGATCACACTTGCGGCATCTCTGCCCACGCGCCGGCGGCACGGCGATCTGATCTTCCTCACCGCGCGCAAGGGCGGCGCGTCGTAACCACTCATGAACGATATCATTTTAGTTTCGATGGAATACTGGGGACGCGTGTGGAGGCGGAACCAGAATCTGGCGGTCGGGCTGGCGCGCCGATTCCCATCGCGGAAAATCCTATTTGTCACGTTGCCGGTCGACTTGTCGAACTCGGTGCGGCGCGGGCAATGGCGGACCCTGGCGGGGCTGGCGATGCGCGGGCTGAGCGCCGCGCCGCCGCAGGCGCTGGAAGGATTCCCGAACCTGTTCGTGTTCGCGCCGGTCAAGATTTTCCCGCACACCCTGACCGCGGGGCGCTGGGCCAACCAGGCCCGCGCCCGTGCCCAGATTCGTGCCGCGGCCCAGCGGATTGGCATGATCGACCCGCTGCTCTACATCAACCCGTACTATGCGGCCCACATGATCGGGCGGATGGGTGAGTCGGCCCTTGTGTACGACGTGGGGGAAGATTGGTCGCAGATTGAAAGCAGGGAATGGTTGCGCAAGCAGATGACCGACGAGGATGAACTGCTCACGCGAAGCGCCGACGCGGTGATCGTCGTCTCGTCGAACCTGGAACGGTTGAAGCGCGGGGCGGCACGAGAGCTGCACCATATTCCGAACGGGGTTTACGTCGATCGCTATGCGGATGTGGCCAAGCGCACGCTGCCGCCGCACCCGCTGACCCAAGGCTGGCGTTACCCGGTACTCGGTCATACCGGCACGCTGCAGAGCCGTCGGACCGACGTCGGGCTCATTATCGAGCTGGCGCGGGCGTTTCCGCACGGGACGGTCGCGCTGGTTGGGCCCAACAGCCTGGAGGCCGAATGCAGCCGCCGCTTGCGTGCCGAACCGAACATTCGGATGACGGGCGAAGTGGACTTCACGGAAATCCCGCGGGTGATGAGCGCGTTCGATGTATGCATCGTGCCGCAGCAAATAAACGCGTTCACGGAAAGCCAGAACCCGCTGAAGATGTTCGAGTATCTGGCGGCGGGACTGCCGATTGTTTCGACGCGGATCAATGGCTTCCGAGATCATCCGGAACTGGTCCATCTGGCGGATGGGCCCGAGTCCTTCATCGCGGCGGTTCGAGCCGCAATGTCGGAGCCGGCGGAACTCATGGGTGCCCGTCAGCAGGCCGCCGCGCCGCACACATGGGAGTCGCGGCTCGAAGCGATCATCGCGGTGTGCGAGGCATGCCTGGAGCGGCGCCGCGCGGCCGGCGCGGCGGGGACGAACGCGGAGGGGAAGCTTGCCCATGCGTGTTGAGTCGATGCCAATTGAGCCGATGACGACGGAGCGCGCGGTGGGGGGGCTCGGTCGGCCCGAGGCCGCGCCGGTTGCCGTGGTCGTTTCCGCCGTGATCGTCAGCTTCAATACGTGCAAGATGACGGCGGACTGCCTGCGGACGCTTTTCATGGATTTGGGCGATGTGCCCGCCGAAGTGTTTGTCGTCGACAATGGATCGACCGACGGAAGCGCCGAGATGGTGCGCGAACAGTTTCCGCAGGTGCGGTTGATCGTTAACAAAGAGAACGCCGGGTTTGGCGCGGCAAACAATCAGGCGATGGCTCTGGCCGGGGGCGAATTCATCTTGCTCCTGAACACGGACGCGTTCCCCGAGCCGGGGGCGGTGGGCGAGCTGATCGGCTATCTGCGCCGCCATCCTACGACCGCGGTGGTGGGGCCTCGACTCTTGAACGCCGATGGATCCCTGCAGCGCTCGTGCTTTCGGTTCCCGTCGCCGGTTCGGTGCTGGATGGAAAACCTCTGGGTTTATTCGGCGGTGCGCCACCACCCCCGAATCAGCGATTACAGCCATTGGCCACACGACTGCGAGCGGAACGTGGACTTCGTCGTCGGCGCGTGCCTGCTGGTGCGGCGAGAGATTGTGCAAAAGGTCGGCGCGTTTGATCCCGCATTTTTCATGTATTCGGAGGAGATCGATTGGCAACGGAGGATTCGGAGTGCCGGATGGGAAGTGGCGTTTACACCCGCCGCGCGGGTCAAGCACCTGGGAGGTGCGAGTGGGGCCGGGGAGAAGAGCCGCATCAAGCGACACTTTTTCGACAGTCTGGACGTTTATGAGTTCAAACACCACGGACTGGCGGGTCTGGTGTTGATGCGGATGGCGATGGTCGTCGGGTGTTCGATTCGGGCGCTGCTGTGGAGCGCGACATACGTCGCTTCCCCGGCGCGTCGCGGGGTGGCGGCGCAGAA
>JBBRIN010000513.1:0-3661 GCA_038221115.1 Tepidisphaerales bacterium | reverse complement strand
AGGCGGCGCTGGGTGACGCCGCGCGGGGGGGAGGGGAGGCAGGTTTCGGTGCCTTGGAGGGGGTAGTCGCCGGGTTGCGTGAGTTCTTGCGGGAGATCGACGAGGAAGACTTCGGAGATGGATTGCCCCCCTACCGTGAGCACCGTGCCTTGGAAGGCGATGGCGTGAATTTGACGGGAGCGGTCGGGTTTGAGGTAGCCGTTCGTGCCGATCCAGGCATCTTCGAAGGCGCGGGAGATTTGGTCGGAGCCGGGTTGAGGTTGGGTGGTGGTGCGCGTGACCAGGACGGAAAAATAATCGCCGTCGTGGTTGCGGGGGTGGTTTTTGGGGACGCGAACGGGAAGCGGCATGGCGACGCCGACGTTTCGTTGGTGAATGGGGAGCGGGTCGTCGTCGTAGGTGAAGCTTACGCGTTTGGCGTCGGGACTAAAGAGGTGAACGTGAGTGCCGCCGCGGAGTGCGCCGGGGGTGAAGGGCGGGGTGAGGTCGCGGGCTTCGAGAGGGGTGAGGGAAGAGGCAGACAGAAATGTCTGCCCCACCGAGTCGCGTGAGGCAGGGGGGAATATCTGCCTGATCACTAAGCCTGCGTCCACGATGACGCCCTGGCGGCGGGCGGGGGCGTACTGGTAGTCGGGGGTGGGGTGTTCGGGGCCGAGGATGAAGACGACTTTGTTTTGGCGCGGGTGCCAGGTGGCGACGCCGCAGCGGGCGCCGTTTTTGGACTCGTAGAGGGTTTTGATTTGGCCGGTGACGGCGTGGACGGCTTCGATGCGGGTTCCGTCGAAGTTTGAGCCGGCGGGGTCGGAACGGGTGTCGTAGACGATCCACTGGCTGTCGGGGGACCAGACGGCGGCGTTGGTGAGGATGTGGCCGTGGGGGGCGAAGGTGAGTTGGCGATCGGTGGCGCGCATGTTCGGAGAGAATTGTAAGGATGGGACTGGTCGCGGAGAAGAAATGGCATTCTCAGCAGGTGGCGCGCGGGCTAGGTTACGATGTCTATCGCCCGAAGGGATTGAAAGGATTTCGGCATGGCCGTGAAACGGAAAGCACAAAGATCGGCCGATGGGAACGGGAGGCATGCGGTGATACGCGAGGACGGGCATGGATATCCACGGCCGCAGATGCAACGCGCGGAATGGCTCAATTTGAACGGGGAATGGGAGTTTGCGATCGATGGGGAGGCGCGGTGGCGGACACCGGAAGAATTTGTGCGGCAGCGGATGATCACGGTGCCGTTTGCGCCGGAGACGACGTTGAGCGGGGTGGGCAATACCGGGTTTTACAATGCGGTGTGGTATCGGCGGGTGGTGCGAACGCCGGAGTTGGAAGGCGGCAGGCGGTTGTTGCTGCACTTTGGGGCGGTGGATCACGAGGCGAAGGTGTGGGTGAACGGGAAGCTGGGGGTGGAGCACGCGGGGGGATACACGCCGTTCTGGGCGGATGTGACGGATCTGCTGGCGGAGGGTGGCGACCAGGTGATTGTGGTGCGGGCGTTTGACGATCCGCAGGACTTGAGCAAGCCGCGCGGGAAGCAGGATTGGAAGCTGGAGCCGCACTCGATCTGGTATCCGAGGACGACGGGGATATGGCAGACGGTGTGGATGGAGGTGGTGCCGGCGACGTGGATCGAGAAGGTGCGGTGGACGCCGCACATGGTGGGTTGGGAGTTTGGGTGCGAGGTGTGGCTGGCGGGGGAGCGGCGCAACGATCTGTCGATCACGGCGCGATTGACGCAGGGGGAGCGGGTGATCGCGGATGATCGATATGCGGCGGTGGGCGGGGAGGTGCATCGGAAGATCGCGCTGTCGGATCCGGGGATCGACGATTACCGGAACGAGATGCTGTGGACGCCTTGGTCGCCGCGGCTGATCGATGCGGTGGTGCAGGTGCGCGATGTGAGCGGCGAGGTGATCGACGAGGTGCGCAGCTACACGGCGATGCGATCGGTGGGGATACAGGGGGACCGGTTCATGTTGAACGGGCGGCCGTTGCAGTTGCAGATGGCGTTGGACCAGGGGTACTGGCAGGAGAGCGGGCTGACGTCGCCGGATGATGAGGCGCTGCGGCGCGATGTGGAGTTGGCGAAGCAGATGGGGTTTAACGGAGTAAGGAAGCACCAGAAGATCGAGGACCCGCGGTATTTGTATTGGGCGGACCGGCTGGGGTTGCTGGTGTGGGAGGAGATGCCGAGCCCTTACCGGTTTACAAAGGATTCGGTGCAGCGGCTGACGCGCGAGTGGGTGGAGGCGATGGACCGGGATGCGAGCCATCCGTGCATCGTGGCGTGGGTGCCGTTTAATGAGTCGTGGGGGGTGCCGGACCTGCCGGATTCACCGGCGCAGCGGAACTGGGTGCGGGCGATGTACCACCTGACGAAGACGCTGGACCCGACGAGGCCGTGCATTGGGAATGACGGGTGGGAGACGGTGGCGACGGACATCATCGCGATTCACGATTACGATTCATCGCCGGAGCGTATCCGGCAGCGGTATGGATGCGAGGCGGAGGCGATCGCGCGGGTGTTGAAGCACGAGCGGCCGGGATATCGAAACCTGCTCCTGGACAATTTTTCGTATGAGGGGCAGCCGATCATGCTGACGGAGTTTGGCGGGATCGCTTATGCGCGGGATGTGAAGGCGACGTGGGGCTATTCGCGCGCGGACAGCGCGGATGCTTTTGCGGCGAAGTACCTGGCGCTGATGGAGGCGGTGCGCGGGTTGGCGGTGCTGAGCGGGTTTTGTTACACGCAGTTTGCGGACACGTATCAGGAGACGAACGGGCTGCTGTACATGGATCGAACTCCAAAGTTTCCGCTGGAGGAAATGGCGATCGCGACGCGCGGGGCGCAGAACGATCACGAGCGCGCGGTGGAGGCGGCTTGGCGGAAGCGGTTGGCGGCGCGGGAGGGGAAGCGCGAAAAGGCAGCCACATAGGGGACGCCTATGGGGAGGGTTCGTGGCGGCCGGAGCCGGATTCGCGGTGGGGTTCTTTGTTGGCGGGGTCGCTGGTCTTGTGTTTGGAGGGGTTGTCGGGGCCCTGGTTGGGTCGTTGCTGCTTTTGTTGCTTGTCCGGCGCTTGGGGCTGCGCGGGTTGGGGATTGTTTGGTTGAGCCATGATTTCATTCCTAGATCTGCCCCGGCGGCGGCGCCATCATCGCGCGCGCCGCCGAGGCTGTTAGGCCTTGGGAAGTAATTGATTCCAGCACGATCAGGCTTCGGCCTCGATATTGATGACGCTTTCGGCGAGGTCGGTCAGCTTTTTGTCGCATGCGCCCTCTTCGTCAAGCGTCTGCTGGAGGAGTTTGGCGGCCTTTTCATTGCCGAGCAGCCGGGCGTAGGTTCGGACGCAGCCGTAGCCGGCCATCTCGTAATGTTCGACGCGCTGGGCGGCGGCAATGAGGCCGGCATCCATCACCTCGGGAGTCGCATCCTCGTCCATCATCTCCTTGCCTTCTTCGATGAGCCCTTCCATCGCCTTGCATTTCTTGCCCTTGGGGCTGATGCCGAGGTCCTCGAAGATCGTTTCAAGGCGTTCGGCGTGACCCTTGGTCTGTTCCAGATGAGCGGTAAACGCCTTCTGAAGCATGGGGTTGGTCGCGGCCTTGGCCATCTTGGGCAGCGCCTTCATGAGCTGATTCTCCGCGTTGTAGAGGTCCTTGAGT
>JBBRIN010000512.1:0-3667 GCA_038221115.1 Tepidisphaerales bacterium | reverse complement strand
CAACATCGGCGCACCGGATATGGCGTTCCCCTACCTGAACGGCGCGGCGTTCTGGACGGCCGTGCCGGCCGGGCTGCTGCTGACGGCGAGTTTCTTCCTCCCCGGCGGCGCGGCGCAGGCGGGGTGGACCAGCTATCCGACCCTTAGCACCATCCAACTCAACGCCGACGAAGCCGAGTATCAGGAGCCGATTTACTACTCTACCTCTGGCCCCGATGCGCAAATGAACGATCTGCGCTTCACCGTCGAGCGAGTTGCTAAATACCTGCGGCTATCGGGTCCGGTCTACGAAAAGAACGGCGTGCGGGTCTACAACGGCTCGACCTGGCCGCCCTTTGCACTCTTCAGTGTGGGTGCCGGGCTACTGCTGATGTATCTCTACCTGTTCGCTCATCCGATCCGACTCGGCTTTCGGCCGCTGAACTGGCTGGTCGGCCTGATTCTTGCCGCCGCCCTGGCTTGGCCGACGTTGTTCCTGTTCCAGTTCCTGGCCTTCGACGGCCAGTCCGCCTGGTTCTTTGCGATCTTCCTGCTCGGCTTTTCCGGCATCATGGGTGCGGTCAACTATCTGACCACCATCGTCAAGCTCCGCGCGCCGGGCATGACCTTCTTCCGAATGCCCCTTTCCGTCTGGTCGCTTTTCGTAACCTCGCTGATCGTGCTGCTCGCCACCCCCGTTCTGGCGGCGGCACTCTTCATGAACCTGCTCGATCATCACCACTGGACGACCTTCTTCATCCCCTACAACTGGACGGTTTCCCAGCAGATTCAGCCCGGCATCGCCGGCGGCGGTTATCCCATCCTCCACCAGCACCTCTTCTGGTTCTACAGCCACCCGGCCGTCTACATCATGATCCTGCCGGCGATGGGAATGGTCAGTGACATCCTTTCCTGCTTCAGCCGAAAGCCGATCTTCGGATACAAGCCGATGGTCTTTGCGATGTGTGCGATCGCGTTCCTGGGCTTCATCGTCTGGGCGCATCACATGTTCCAGAGCGGCATGAACCCGGCGCTCGGCACCGCGTTCGCCGTCAGCACGATGGCAATCGCCGTCCCGTCCGCCATCAAAACCTTCAACTGGCTCGGTACGCTTTGGCGGGGGAATATTCAGTTCACCACGCCGATGCTCAACGCGCTCTCATTTGTCGCGATGTTTGTCATCGGCGGGCTTTCCGGCATCTTCATGGCCAGCACCTCGGTCGATGTCCACATCCACGACACCTACTTCATCGTCGCGCACATTCACTACGTCCTGTTCGGCGGTTCGCTCTTTGGCGTCTTCGCCGCCATCACCTTCTGGTATCCCAAAATGTTCGGGCGAATGATGAGCGAGTGGCTCGGCAAGGTCCACTGGTTCCTGACCTTCGTGACGTTCAATGCGACCTTTTTCCCCATGCACGTGCTCGGCATGCGGGGCATGGCCAGGCGAATCAGCGATTTCACCAACTATTCCAGCTTTAGCGATCTGCTTCCCATGAACCAATACATTACGTACGCCGCCCTGGCGATGGGCGTGGTGCAGTTGCTGTTTGTGGTGAACTTCTTCGGCAGTTGGATCTTCGGTAAGAAGGCCGGGAGAAACCCGTGGAAAGCGATAACCTTGGAATGGGAAACGACAAGCCCCCCGCCGCACGGGAACTTTGAAAAGACGCCGGTGGTTTATCACGGCCCCTATGAATACAGCAGCCCGCTGTCGGAAGGCGACTACTTGGTGCAAACGGCCAAGCCGGTGGCCGGCGTGGCGGTGGCGGCGCATTAGCACACGTAGGGGCATACGCCCGTATGCCCTGGCCGTGGCGAACGACAACCGGGTGTGAAGCTTGACGAGCCTTAAGACGATCCCTGCGCGTTCGCCACCCGGCTTGCGCTCGACAGGGCCGGGGCATACGGCCGTATGCCCCTACATAATGCTGACACGCCCATGCCCCTCCCGCCGTACAACCGTCCGCTCCACGTCCTGGCGATCCTGACCGGTCTCGCGACCTTTCCGCTCATCTTCATGGGCGGGCTGGTCACGACGCTGGGCGCGGGGATGTCGGTGCCCGATTGGCCCAACAGCTACGGCTACAACATGTTCCTCTTTCCGCCGAACCAGTGGGTCGGCGGCATTCTTTACGAGCACACGCATCGGCTGATGGGAACCGTCGTCGGGTTCCTTGCGATTTCGCTGGCATTGTGCGCCTGGGGGCCGGCGGAGCGGCCGACCGCTCGCAAGGGGCTGGGGATCGCCACGCTGCTGCTGGGCCTGTCGACCTTCGTGCTGGGCATGATGCTCATCGTCATCAAGGGCGCGCAGATCCCTGATGTAGCACAGGTCGCCAGCAACGCCAGCCATACCTTTGTCGGATCCGCCTCTCTCCTGCTGATCTGCCTGGTCGCCTGGCGATGCAGGCGGCGCGATCCTCGACCCGCCGTTCGGTGGCTCCGTGTCGCCGTGCTGGTGGCGATCTGCCTGCAAGGCATCATCGGCGGGTACCGCGTGCTGCTGGTGAAGCTCGGATTGGCGATGATCCATGGCTGCATCGCACAGGCGGTCTTCTGCCTGATCGGCTTCGCCGCCTTCCGGACAGGGCCGAACTGGGATCGGGTCAAACAGGAATCTTTTGCCAATACTGCCGGCGGCAGGCGGCTGGCCTGGATCGCCTTGCTCGCCGTCGGGGCGATCTATGGCCAACTGATCGTCGGCGTCATCATGCGACACAACGACGCCGGGTTGGCGATCGCCGACGTTCCGCTGGCGTATGGAAAGCTTCTTCCGCCGACCGACGCCGCCGGCGTTGACGCCGCGAACCTCTGGCGGGCCAATACCGGCGAGGCCGACCTTCGGCCGGTCACGCTGACGCAGATCTGGCTTCATTTCGGGCATCGAATCGGCGCGACCGTCGTGTCATTGGTCCTGCTCGGGCTAATCGCGACGGCGCTTTCTGGCAAAGGTTTCGGCCGAGTCGTCGGGGTGCCGACGGGACTGGTTGCCTTGTTTCTGACGCTTCAGGTCTCGCTCGGCATTCTGACCGTCCTCTATCGCAAGCCGGCCGACATCGCGAGCCTTCACGTCGCCGTCGGGGCGCTGTTGCTGTTGACGACTTTCCTGCTGGCGTCGCGCGCGGTTCGGGCTTTCGGATTGCTGCAGAGTGAGACGCGTTTTCAACCTGTACCGGAGACGGCGAACCAGTCGGCGCTCCGTACGGCCTGATCGCCTTGGGAACGCCGAGCACCGATTCGGCATGCGCGAATGCCGAGCTGGTGCTCGGCGTTCCCAGGGCGCGAAGCGGTGCATGATCAAGTGAGCTATCGGCGCATGGGTAAAATGAAGCAGGCAGCCTGAATCAGGCTGCCTGCTGTTCGATTTCAAAAAAGCGCCGGGGGTGGAGAAGGAGGGGGGGGGCCTTCTCCGGGGGATGGCCCCGACGCGAAGTCAAGAATAGGAAGCTTCGACTACTTTGTCAAGCGTTCAAGATCATGGGAGGCACATCATTTGGGGGTTTGAGGGAAAGTCCTGACGTCGGGTGCGTCCGATCCTCCTATTTATTTCACTTTATTGCCTGAGTTCGGCCTTAATACTCTCGCCGGAATGGGATCAACTCTTACATTTCCATCTGGCACCCTTTCGGGGAGTGTGCCTGGTTTTCCGGGAAGCATGGTGCGAGCCGCGACCGTCAGGGAGCGG
>JBBRIN010000511.1:0-3670 GCA_038221115.1 Tepidisphaerales bacterium | reverse complement strand
GTTCAATACGTGGTCGACGTACTCCTGCATCGCATCGCTACTCAGGGCAGGCACATCGAGAAAGCGGGGTTTCCCCTGAACACGGATCATCGGCACGCTGGCGGCCTGAAGGTGGATGTCGGAGCCGTCGATCTTGATCGCGGTCTTCAGGAAGTCATCCAACTTCAGACGGCGCTCTTCGACGTTGATCGTCGGTTGGCCTTCGTTATCAGAGGCACTGTCGGACGGGCGGACGGGAGTGTTGACTTGGGACATGGCGCAATACCCTCGGTGTTGAACTACGCTGTTTCGATACATCAGCTACGATGGCGCGATTCGGTGGTGCGCTCTGCGGGCGGCCTGCCGAGGCGCTTATCGGGTAGTTTACAGCCCGTCAGCCCGCCGAGGCAACGTATCCATTGATTTCGCGGAGAATAATGAATCACCAGAATCGCTCCCTGAAACTCGTCCTTGCGGTCATCCTGGGCGGCATCGCCGCGAGCGCTTTACTGAGCTACGCAATTTACCGAAATGTCCTTCGCCCCGCCCGGTTGCGCGAGGATGCATTCGCCGCCATCCTGGACGGCCGCCTGAAGGCCGATGCGGCCGGCACCGTCAACCTCCCCGCCGAGTTTGCGGCCGCGTCGATCGACGGGAAGGCCTACGTCACCGTCGAAACGACCCGAACGCTCTGGGCCCTGTTCGTGCAGGATCGCGGGTCGGGGTCGACGCTGCGGGGCTATGCATTCTGCAATCAACCCGCAACGGCACGCGTATCAACGACCTTGGAGCTGAACTACCCCATCCCCACCCGCGATGGCGCCGCCGCGGCGACACCACCCGCTCCCACCAAAATCATCGTGTCGATCAAGCGCGTGCTCAATCCCGTTTGCTACGAGGTCGCCCACGAGCGGGGATAAGCGGCGCCCGCGGCTGCCAACCTCAAAACAATAAACCGGCCGACGGGGAAGGAATCCGTCGACCGGTTTCGTTTTCTGCAAGAGGACGCTGGCCAAGTGACTAGGCTCGCCGGGGCGCCTCCGGCGATGTTGACTTGTTATGCCGCCAGCGGCTGGGTCGAGAGGTACAGGCCCAGCATGCCCCGGTCCATCTCGTCCATGTCAATCAGGCGGCCGGCGACGTCGTATTGGCCATTTCCCGCCTGAAACACGCGGCTGACCGCCATCCAGCCAATCCACTCGTTGCGCGGCTTGGGCTGCGGCGCAGCGGTGTCCACAAACGGGCAGATCCCCGCGTAGCTCGGCATCTCCAGCCGCACGCGGATCTGATGATCCGCCTTGATGTTCTCCTGGTTGGTGCGCACACGGACCCCGCCGGCTGAGACGTCAACGAGATAACCAAAATCCAGCGACTCGCGGCGACGGCCGTCCCAGCGGTTCACTTGAAGCGTCTGCCCGCCCAGCTCATAGCGCCGATGCTCGCGGCGCTCCATCCCCTCGGGCTCGGGCACGAGCTTGAACTTGGTCAGCTTAGAGGCGGCGGTGGCCGATGTGGCGGCGGAAGACGTCGACTTCATGGACTTGCCTGTAAGCCTGTTCATTGCGATGCTCCTCGGAACGACTTGGTTCCGTCTGCGGTTTTCAACCCGATCCAGCCCGGTGTGCGTTCCTGTCGGCGACGTCAATCTGGAGAACGCAGACACCCCTTCTATCGGCAAATTCAGTCCTCACTTTTGTTAATATGGGTAGTTTTGGTGTTTTAGAGTTCATTTGTGGATATCGGACCGGTTGCCGCCAAAAAACTCACTAACGAGAGCGCACCACCGCAACCTGTTTCCGGTTTTTGACGTATAAGAGCGGTCGGTTTGGGGAGAGCGAGGTTCAGGAGAGCACGCGTGTCGCGACTGGCGTTGCTGGCGATTTACATGGTTTGGATGGGCTGGTCGGCGAACCAGTCCGGGCCGGGGGTCGGCGCGGATTCATCGCGCGCGTCGCTCGTATTGTTCTTCGGCGTGCACGCCGCTCTCGTTCTCGGGCTGCGGGCATGGGCGCTGATGGCATCGCGCCGCTCACCCAGGTCGTTGCACCGGTTTCATCAGGCAAACCACATCGGCCGCCTCTTGATCCCAGTCTGGCTCGCGGCTGGCGTCTTCGTGCTCGGGTGGGGACCGGCGGTGGAGTCGCTGATGCGACCTCTGTATCGCTGGCCCAGCCCGCAGATGCACGTCGAGCTGCCGCAGCTTTTCATCGGCACGCTGCCCGCGGTGGCGGCCTGGATGCTGTTGTGGTGGTCGCAATTCCCCGTCGAGCGGGCGCTGCGCGAACAAAGGGTGCTGGCCAACCTCGACGATGATCTGCCGATCTACGCCCCGCCTAAGTTTTGGAACCACGTCTCGGCCAACTTTCGGCTCCAGGTGATGTTTACGCTGGCGCCGGTGCTCCTCATCGTGCTCATTCGCGATGTAACGACGGTGGCATTGTCGGCTTCGGGAGTAAGAAACGCGCAAGGGGTGGAGAATTACGTTGTGTTGCCGGCGACGTTTGCGGTGCTGCTGCTGGCTCCGGAGATCCTCCGCCGCGTGCTGCACACCGAGCGCCTGCCGGATTCCCCTCTGCGCCGCCGGCTCGACGCCATCTGCCACGATGCAAATTTGAAATATCGCGACATCCTCCTGTGGCGCACTGAAGGCACCATGGCCAACGCCGCGGTGATGGGATTGTTCGGACGAGTCAGATACGTGCTGCTGTCGGACCTTCTGCTGGAATCGATGACCGACGAGCAGATCGAAGCCGTCTTTGCTCATGAGCTAGGCCATGTTGCGCACAAGCATCTCGCGTGGTTCGCGCTCTACGCTGCTTTGGCACTGTGCTTTGTCGACCGGCCGATGGACGTGTTGCTCCTGCATCTGAAGCATTGGTACGAAGCGCGGCATTTCGCGCATGGATGGGAGTATTTTGAGGGTCTCATCACCGCGTGTATCGGGTTCGGGGCGCTGCTGCTCGCGTTCGGTTTCCTGAGCCCCCGATTTGAACGGCAGGCGGACGTGTTTGCGGCGAGGCTCATGCAGAAGCAGGCGACGTCGCCCCCTTCCGCCGACGCCGATACCACGGCCATTGCAAGTCGTCCTGCGTCGTTCGTCGGCGAGTACGGGGCGGGAATCTTTGCCTCCGCACTTCACCGGGTCGCGGTGATCAATCACATTCCGGTGGCGGCGCGCAATTGGTCTCACGGCAGCATCGCCCAGCGCATGCGAGCGCTCCACGAAATGAGTGCTCACCCTTCGCTGACCGAACGATTCGACCGCTATATGGTGCGGGTATATACGGGGCTGCTGGCCTGCATGTGCTTGTTCGGCGTGCTCTGGTACTTGTCGCCGACGAGCGATGAGGGCGCGGCTGGCGCCGCGCGGCCGCCGGCGGTGATGACCAACGCGGGGGTTCACGCAACGCGGTAATCTTTCCGGAAATGAAAAACGCCCGCGATCCTTTATGGGAATTGCGGGCGTGGAATACGGATGGATCCGCCGGTGCCGTGTGAGAGTCGTTTAGTCAAACCCTTTGCTGAAAGGTGGGTGATAAGCCGAGCAGGAGGGTTCTCCTGTCCATCCCGTCGTTCCGGATCCCGTCTTCGGCCACACGTTGAGCTTTCACTCACAACCGGGCGGCACCGCGGGCTTGCGTCAGGCGGGCAGCTATCCCCTGGGGTTGCTTATCGGTTTAACCAAATAGTG
>JBBRIN010000510.1:0-3693 GCA_038221115.1 Tepidisphaerales bacterium | reverse complement strand
GGTCTTCTGGGCGGATGACATGAGGAGCCAGTCATGGGCATGGATCTGTCCGGCAAGGGTGGCTACTTTCGCTGTACCCACAGCGGCTGGGGCGACGTGTTGGAACTCGCGCAGGAGTTTAGTTGGCAGCCGATGGGCACCGAACCCAACGAAAACGAACTCAGGCAGCTGCGATCCGCCCTTCGCAAGAAAGGCAAAACGCCCGAGCAGGTCAAGCGTGCGGTGAGCCGCGCGAGGAAAACCGATCGCGGGCCGTACCATTCCAACGACGGATTGACCGTGGTTGCCCGCGATGCCAAGGCAATAGCGTATGCACTGGGCACCGCGCTCAGCGCCATCGAAGACCTTTTTACCCAGCGCGGCGAGCGGACCAAGATGAAGTCTTTGCTCGATAACCGAGTGATGGCCATGCTGCGCAGCTATGCCGATGCCGACAGCCGAACGATGCTGCGCGAGTTTATCGCGTACTGCGAGGCGGGGCGATTCGAGATTCACTGATCGTCGGGGAGCCGCGAAATCCACTCGTTCGTGCAAACCACCAGAGGGTTTCGGGGGTATTGCTTATATGAGCCGGCCCGCGAATCTGGGTATTTCCCGCCGCGACATGCTCCGCCGCGCCACGCTCGGCTTTGGGGGCCTGGCCTTGGCCGACTTGCTCTCGCGCCGATCGGTCGCCGCGACCGCGACTGGGTTGGGGCAGGCGTCGGGCGTCTCCCCGCTTGCCGCTCGCCCGCCGCACTTTCCGGCGCGGGCGAAGCGCGTCATTTACATCTTTCTGGACGGGGGGCTCTCGCAGGTCGATTCGTACGACTACAAGCCGCTGCTTCAGCGAGACGATGGCAAGCCCCTGCCGGCGAGCATTGCGAAACCGAAGTTTACGTTTGCGCCGACAGGGTCGCTGTTGAAGAGCCCGTTTAAGTGGAAGCAGTGGGGGAAGTCGGGGATGTGGGCGTCGGACTTGTTTCCGGAGACGAACAAGCTGATCGACGAGTTGTGCTTCATCAAGTCGCTGCATCACGACAATGAGGACCATTTCACGGCGAAGAACATGATCGCGACGGGGTCGGGGCGCGAGCCGCGGCCGCCGGTGGGGTCGTGGGTGTCTTATGGGTTGGGGACGGAGAACGAGAGTCTGCCGGCGTTTGTGGAGATCATGCCGGGGCAGCCGAAGAGCACGCCGGCGGCGTTTTTGCCGGCGGTGTATGGGAGCACGGCGATCGGGCGGACGGATAACAAGAGCAAAGATCGGGTGTGGGATAATCTGGCGGGCGCGGCGAAAGGGCAGCGGCGGCACTTGGACCTCGTGCAGACGATGAACCGCGAGCACGAGGAGCGCGCGGGAGTGGATCGCGCGCTGGATGCCGAGGTTCAGAACATGGAATTGGCGTTCCGGATGCAGACGGAGGCGCCGCCGGTGATGAACCTGTCGAATGAGTCGGCGGCGACGCGGGCGATGTATGGCATCGGCGAAGCCAGGACGGACGATTTCGGGCGGGCGTGTTTGCTGGCGCGGCGGTTCGCCGAGCAAGGGGTGCGGTACATCACGGTGATGCACTCGACGATGGCGTTCGGCAACCTGTGGGACCAGCACAAGGACTTGTACAACGGCCATCGGAACAACGCGGCGGCGGTGGACGTGCCGATTGCGGGGCTGTTGCGCGATTTGCGGAGCCGGGGGATGCTGGACGACACGCTGGTGATCTGCGGGAGCGAGTTTGGCAGGACGCCGGTGTTCGAGTTCCAGGACGGCGGTGAGGGACGGCTGCGGAATGGGCGCGATCACAACCCGCACGGGTTCACAATGTGGATGGCGGGGGCGGGCGTGCGCGGCGGGTTCAGCTACGGCGAGACGGATGACTACGGGTTTTATGCGGTGAAAGACAAGGTCTCGGTACACGACCTGCATGCGACGGTGCTGCATGCGATGGGGTTGGATCACGAGCGGCTGACGTATCGGTTTGGGGGGAGGGATTATCGATTGACGGATGTGAGCGGGGAAGTGGTGAAGGAGATATTTGCTTGATTTGCTTTCATACGACTGCGAGGGGCGCTAAGCTTTAAGCATCTGGAGGTCCGAATGTCGAGCGTTGCCGCGAAACCTCTTATTCCCCGCGTGGAACCGATCGACGCAAAGTATCTCACGGGCGATCTGATCCAGCCTGGTCACCCGCTCTTCGGATTGATCTGGATTAACCTGGAGCGCGTGAGCGGCGAGCCCTGCTTTTACGGTTCGCGGGTGCCCATCACAACGCTCTTTGATTGCCTCGCGGCTGGACAGAGCGTTAACGAATTCTTGGATGACTTTGAAGGCGTGACGCGCGAGCAGGCGGATGCGGCGATTATGCTGGCCAAGAATCAACTTTTGGCCGACTTGCCCCATCTATGAGAGTGTTGCTCGATCACAACCTCCCTCGTCGCCTGCGGGCATACCGTACGGGAGAGGGGCTGTCAAACGTTCTCGAAGAACTCTCGCACTGGCGCCGTAAATTCCTGAAGCACCTCTTCGCCCGAAATGACGTCGTCCGCGGATAGCATCGAAATGGGCCCGTTCTCGCTCGATCGCGGCCGATGAACGCGCACCGTCTTCGACGAGGGACTCACCACCCAAACCAGTGGAACGCCGGCCGCGAGCCATTCAACGATCTTCTGTTCAAACGCTTCAGAGATGTCGTTTGGCGAAATTACTTCGACCGCGAGATCGGGGGCAACGCAAATGTGGCCCTTGGGCGCGAGGCCGTTGGGGAGGCGGTCAAAGCGGACAAAGCCGACGTCGGCGCGGCGTACCCTGTTTTGATCATCGGCAAAGCACTGATAGCTAGTGTCGGAGCCAAAAAGGCGCCCCAGCGGCTTCTGGCGAAGGAAAATCCCCAACAGGATAAGGATTCGCGCGGCGATCTCGCTCGATTCGGCTCCCATGTTCCGCTCCACAAGTTGCCCGTCCACGAGTTCGTAGCGCACCGAATCGGGCAGATTGAGCAGGCCATCCGGCGTAACAGCAGTCAGCGTACTCATTGGTGTGTTCCTCGTCCTAAGTATAGCAACCGCCACGGATGCGTGAGAAACGAAATGCGCGGCAGGTCCCCAGCGAAACAGAAAATGGGCCCGAAGTGCGAGCGCGCCTCGTGCCCATTTTCGTTTGACCCAACCATTCAAACGTCACACCACTTTATCCGGCACGACAAACGGCGCGCGGTACTTGCGGGTGAGCAGGGCGTTGGCGACGTCGTTGCCGGGGAACGTTTCGGTCTTCGGGTCCATGGTGAGCTGGGCGCCAAGGGTGAGCTTTTCCTTGGAGATGTCGACCTTGTTGGCGACGAGGTGGGTCTTCATGCGCTCGTAGGCCTCCACGAAGACGGGATCGGACTTGATGGCGGCTTCGATGGTCGCCGGGTCGGCCTTTTGGCCGAGGCGGTGGGAGATGTTGGCGGTGTGGCACAGGGCGCTGGAGAGGTGGCCTTGCAGGATGTCGGCGTGGAGGTCTTCGATCTTGCGGCTCTTGACGGCCTTGAGGAAGTTGGAGAAATGAGCGTCGGTGCCATCGTACTTGGAGCCGTCGGCATTCTTGGTCTGATCCTGGAACTGGGTGACTTCCTTGTCGTCCTTGTCGTAGGCGACGGCTTTGCCGTAGCTGGGAACGGTGACGTGGCCGCCCTCGCACTCGATGACGATGCCCACGCCCGAGCCCTTGTAGTT
>JBBRIN010000509.1:0-3702 GCA_038221115.1 Tepidisphaerales bacterium | reverse complement strand
TAACTGAGAACTGAAAGGCCCTGCTTTGCCGGGGCTTGCGGTTGTAGTGTAGTCGGGATATGGATAGGGAAGCTGGACCCTTCATTTTGGCGGAGGGCCTTGGAGTGGGCAAAGCGGTTCAAACATCAAAGACGGTCTGGCCTTATCTGGCGGTCCTTGCCGTCGGACTTCTCGCGTTCGTTGCACCTCGCGCTCGGGCCGACATCATTTATTTCACGCAGAGCGACGGGATCTACAAGATCGATCCGTCGACAGGGCTTATTTCCAACGTGGTCCAGGCGACGGCCGCCAACCATATCAATGGGCCGGCCGCATTGGCGCTGGGGCCGGACGGTAATTTGTACGTCGGCAATATCAACAACGGCGTCATCGTCAAGGTTACACCCGCGGGCGCGGCGAGCGACTACAACACGGGTGTTTCGCTGACCTCCGGTCTGGCTTTCGACTCTGTTGGAAATCTGTACGCCGCGCAGATCACGACCGGATCGGTCTCGCGGGTTCCGCCGGGTAATGGTACACCGACGATTTTGGCGTCAGGCCTGAATCAACCTCAGGGCGGCGTCACCGACCCGGCGGGCAACGTGTACGTCTACACCAACGCGAGTCCCGCGGGGACGACCGTCAAGAAGATTACCCCTGATGGTCAAGTGACGACATTCGCCACCGGAGTATACGGCGTTCTTTGGGACGCCACCGGAGACGTTTACACGGCGGGCCCCAACAGCGTAACGATCACCACGCCCGCCGGAACCGTCTCGACGCTTGTCGACTCGATTATGAGGCCGTTTGCGATAGGGCTCGGCGGCACGATGGACCTCTACGTGTACGACGGCGGAGCCAATGATGCGCTCGTGCGAGTCTCGCCCGCCGGAGTTGTAACGCCGATCGCGAATCTGCCTTCGGCGCTTGCGTTCGCGGTGGACGTTCCAGAGCCGGGAAGTGTCTTTGGGGCCTTGTTGGCCGTCCTTACATCTTTCGCAAGGCCCCGCCGGCGTTGCTGAACCTTTGGTCGGTCGCGTCGGGAACGACGCTTTACTCGGGGCACACGGGCTACCAGATGAAGGTCTGATCGAAGCAAACGGAAGGAGCATCCAATGAGGAAGGTGAAGGATCGGGCGCGTTGCGCCGCGCCAAGAGTGCGCGCTGTTGAGGCCGTTATCGAAATCTTGGAACGTCGGATGTTGCTCGCCGCGCCGAGCTTGGTCCACAACGTCTCGTATCCGGCACTGACCGCGGGGGCCACGGCGATCCCGTGACGGCAAGACTACCCTTCGGCCGTCGTGTCGGGCCACGAGCAGTTGATTTCCGTCGTGACGGGCAGCGGCGTCACGGAAATGCTGGCCACGCCTCAGAACTTCGCTAACACCCAGGCTCAGTACGGCGAGATTGAGTTCGGCAGCACGTCCCTCCGGTTGTACTCAAAGGCGGACGGGGGCTCGACCTGGTACGAACGTGACATTAACACGGCGTTCGACGGTCGAGCCGATTCCTATTTCAATGCGAATCTTGGCCACTATTTGAACGGCGCTCGTGTCGACGACGAGATGGCGATGGACGGGCAGGGAAACCTGTTTATCGAGTACCTCAGTTCCGCCTCGGCTCTGTCGGTCGATCGCATTCCGGCAGCGATGGTGCAGGCGCTGGCGACGGGGGCAACGATCACGCCCTACAGCAGCACGCAGGTGCTCGATCCGGTCAACGTGGCGGCATTCGGGACCGGGACATTGCGCCCGCAGCTCGCCGTCGGGTCGGATTCCACCGATGCCACCAAGACGGCGGTGTACGTGTTCGGTGGCGACATCGGGGTGGCGGTGCCGCAGATGTGGGCGTGGGAGGGGACGTCGAGCGACTCTTTTTCATCCCCGACCACCACTACCAACCCTCTGTGGAAACACGTTGACGACCCGCTATCGACGGGGGTTGGCTTCGGCTGGTCGCCGATGACCGTGGGCGGGGCCGGCGCCTTGTACTCCGCGGGTATCGGGGGGGAGATTTACGAGCTGTCGTGGTCAGCGGCAACGCCGGCGTTCACGCCGCTGTTTTTAGCGCCGCTCAGGGGGACCCGTAGCGGGCTGGTGGCCTACACCGACGCCGGCGGGGCTGCGACGCTGTTCTCGCTCACAACCGATGCCACCGGACACGACACGGTCGCCAGCACACCGGTCTCCGGCTCGGGGACCTGGGCTTATCCCGATACCCCGATGGACCCGTTCAACGCGAACATCGGCAACCCGCGCCTCGCGGTGGACCCGCGGACGGCGCAGGTGAGCGTGCTTTATGAGAGCTCCTCGAACACGTTGACCATCGCCGCCGAAACCGCCGGGCGCTGGTCGCGCAAGGTCGTTGCCTCGCCCGTTTCGTTCGCCACCCCGAATCAGTCGGGTACTTACGGAAATGACCGCACGATGGTGGAATGGTACTCCGTGTTTGATGGCATCGCGGCCGTGGCTTACATGCAGAACGACGGGAGCATCAGCGCCACCCCCGCCCCCAGTGACGTTGCGGTGCTCCCCATCAACCTCGCCGCCGCCTACGGCGACGTGCTCACCGTCGCCAATGACATCGGCATCGCCATAACCCTCAGCGGCAGCGCGCTGGCCGGCGGAACGATGACCGTCGGCGTCGATGGACAAAGCTACATGCTGAGCCTCACGAGCAACCTGCTCAAGACGACCGTCAGCTCGATGACCAACGCCACGCTCACCGTCGATGAGACGGGCGGCGGCAACCCGATTCCGGCGACGTGGGGCATCGACTTCAACACACAGGGCGGCGCCGGCGCGCTGAAGATCATCGGCGCCGGGAGTGCGTTGGTAGGCGATTCGTACGTAGCGCAGGCTGCCGGCACGGTGACGTTCGCCAACACGGCCTCGATAGAACTCGACTTGGACGCCAGCAATGAGGTCGTGACGGTCGAGCACGATATGCACCTGTCGGAGCCGAATGCGCTGAATATTGTCGGCGGCGGCGGGGCCAATCAACTGGTGCTTCACAACACCGGCGCCAGCGCTAACGTGACGCGCGCCAACCAGCTGTTCACCCTGGGCAACCTAGCCGTCGCTTACGATGCGAGCTTGGCGAGCATCGAGGTCGATGGACCCAACACGCTGGGGACGATCGATCTGTCGCAGCCGATCTATCTGCCCAAGGGAACCTCGTCGCAGCCTGGGTTGGTCGACGGGCGCGCCTCGCCCGTCAGCATCACCAGCAACGGCGGGAGCGGCGAGGTGGTGAGCTTCCTGAACTCGTCCTGGAGTTTGCCGGGCGGCTACTTCATGGATATTCCGGTCGGAACGCTGGACCTCAGCCAGGCTTCGGGCAGTACCGTGACCCTGGGCGCAGTGGACGATTTTTACGTGCGTCCCGCACTCAGCATTTTCATGTGCGCCGGGAACAATACAGTAGTCATCAACTACCTCTCGGCGTGATCTCTCACTGGAAGAATCACGGTGACCGTACAAAGTGCCGCCGGGATCGACGTGGTGACCCTCGCCGGGCTTACCAGTGGCACGACAATCCCGCCGCCATTCACGTACATCGGCGGGTCGGGGACTGACACGCTGATTGTTAAGGCCTCGTTGTTCAGTAATTTCACCTTCACCGGCGGAACGGGCGTTGACACTTTGATCCTCGATTACTCCGGCGCGCCGATGGCGGCCAACGGCACTGCCGCGTTCAACGGAAACGCGGCGGGGACGAACA
>JBBRIN010000508.1:0-3707 GCA_038221115.1 Tepidisphaerales bacterium | reverse complement strand
CGTCGCCCGCAACGGGTTCCCCTGCGGATAAATAACGTACAAGTCCGGCGGATGTCCCATGATCTGCCCGCCCAGCAGCAAATGCACGTTAAAGTGAAACCCGTCCCGCTCCAGCGTCGCCCGATCGATATCCGCCACGCGCCGAACCTGCTCCCCCATCGTCCGCGCCGCATCGTACATCGAGGCCGCCTTCGCCAGTCCCTCCCCCACGTCAAACTGCGCCTGAAGCAGCGTTAGGATCGATTGACTGCACGACAAGCTCCCGCTCGTGCAGATGACAAACGACCGCTCCCCGGGATGCTCCAGCACAAACATCTTGCGGCAGACGTTGACCTGATCGTACCCCGCGTTGGTGCGCGAGTCGGATGCCATGACCAGCCCGTGTTTCGTAACGATGCCCAAGCAATAGGTCATAATCGATGTCGCCCTCCGGCGCAGCGTCGGATCTTCACTGTACGCCGCATGGTATCAGAAATGACGGTGCCTGGAATCCCGCCTCGCCGTCTCCCGCCGCATAATTTCGGTTGACGATTCTCGATCGCCACGGTTAACTTTCGGTTCACCATCCGCTCCGCCTCAGGAGCCTCATGCTCATTCGCGTCGGCTATGACCTGATTTTCGACCTTCCCGCCCCCACGCCGATGGTCGTGCTGCTTCACGTCCACCCGGACCGAGCGCCCACGCTTCGCAAGCCCGAACGCCTCGTCATCGAGCCCAACGTGCCTGTTGAAGTTTATACTGACACATTCGGCAACACCGCCGCCCGGTTCAACGCTCCCGCCGGACAGATTCGTCTCACCAACGACACCGTCGTCGAGGACAGCGGCCTCCCCGACCCCGTCGCCGCCGACGCCCAGCAGCACGCCGTCCAGGACCTGCCGAAGGACACGCTTCAATTCCTCCTCGGCAGCCGCTACTGCGAGGTCGACGTCATGACGCCCCTCGCCTGGGATCTGTTCAATTCCACACCCCTCGGCTGGCCCCGCGTCAAGGCAATCTGCGACTTCGTCCACAACCACATCCAGTTCGGCTACGAGCACGCCCGCTCCACCAAAACCGCCCAGGATGTCTACTACGAACGCCGCGGCGTCTGCCGCGATTTCATGCACTTGGCCGTCACGTTCTGCCGCTGCATGAACATTCCCGCCCGCTACGTCACCGGCTACCTCGGCGACATCGGCATCCCTCCCGTCCCCTGCCCCATGGACTTCAGCGCGTGGTTCGAAGTGTACCTCTCCGGCAGATGGTGGGCGTTTGACGCCCGTCACAACGTCCCCCGTATCGGCCGCGTCCTCATGGCGCGCGGCCGCGATGCCACCGACGTGGCACTCACCACGTCCTTCGGTCCCGCAATATTAAAAAAGTTCAACGTATGGACCGACGAGGTCAACGGCTTCTAAACGGCCCCACAATCCACCCTCATTCTGCCGTGCGGCGCGTCATGCGTCGTATCCGGGCAATCCCCGTTCCTCCCAATAACCGCAAGGCAAACGGGATCCCATGGATGACATACCGCTTGATCAACCGCCCCGGTTCCTGCGTCATCCGATGCAGCCATTCAAGCCCGCACCGCTGCATCCAATGCGGAGCGCGCTTCACCTCGCCGGCGACGAAGCTGAAGCTGATCCCGATCCCCAGGAACCACGCCGCCGGCAACAGCGGCCGCAGCTTCTCAATCAATCGCTCCTGCTTCGGGAAACCGAGCCCCACGTACACGATGTCCGGCCTCGCCTCCACCAACATCGCCCGAATCCGCTCCATCTGCCGCTCGTCCCGATCGAAGCCCATCGGCGGGCAATAGGTACCCGCCACGTTCAACTGCGGAAATTGCTTGATGAACTCCTCCGCGCACCGCTCCGCCGCCCCGGTGTTCCCGCCCAGCAGAAACACGGATAAACCCGACTCCGCCGCGGCCGCCGTCAGCGAATGAATCATCGCCGACCCCGCCACCCGCTCCGGAAGCGGTGTTCGCTGGATCGATGCCGCCCAGATCAAAGGCATCCCGTCCGCAAGCACCAGAGATGCCTTCTCGTACATCGGCCTCAGGTCGCGCTGATCGCGATACAGCCGTAGTTGATCGAGGTTCGGGGTAATGACCCAACCCCCTGCGCCCGCGCGACGCGATTCAATGATGTGCCGAACCGCCTGCTCCTCAGTGATGATCGAGATCGGCATTCCCATGAGCCGGATTCGCCGCGGCGCATCGGGCGGCACCAAGCGCGGTAACGTCATGCCGCGCCCCGCACCCATGGGTGCTCGGATCACTGGTGCTGTTTTCTCCATCACGATCAAGTGACAGCCTCTCCGCAAGCGGGCCCGCCTTGCCCCTATCTCAACATCGGCTATTCGACGCCATTACTTTCGGCGGGAAACCGCGATCGCTCGTCGGGCGGCCCAATGTTATCGGCTTGCCCCCAGAGGGCAACCCGCACACCCGCGTGGCTCATTTCCTCATCGCATGCCATTTCTAGACAGGTCTCCAAAAACGCGATACCATGTTTTCCCACTCCCGTGCCCCCTTAAGGGTGTGGCGGAGTGAGGCAAGTTCCCGTAGCTCAATTGGATAGAGCGTCGGCCTCCGAAGCCGAAGGTTGCAGGTTCGACCCCAGCCGGGAACATTTTTTCGCGATCGCGCATCAATCCAATCCGACCGATTCGTTTCAAACATTCCTTGTAACATTCTGTATGTCTGATCGATGACCAACCATATCACCCATCGTATGAAGGCGTCGATCAGCCGCCGCAACTTCACGCAATGCGCCGTCGCGACCGGCGCCATTATCCTAGGCGCGCCTGCCTTTCTCCGGGCCCGGAATCTCAACGACAAGCTGGACATCGCGGTGATCGGCGCCGGCGGCCGCGGCGCCGCCGACACCGCCGCCCTCGCCTCCGAAAACTTCGTCGCCCTCTGCGACATCAACGCCAAGTCCCTCGAAGCCGCGGCCTTCAAGCATCCCAACGCGAAAAAATTCGTCGACTTTCGCAAGCTTTTCGAGGAGGCCGCCGACACGTTCGACGCCGTCATCGTCGCCACCTGCGAGCACACCCACGCCGCTGCCACCATGCTCGCCCTCCGCCACGGCAAGCACGTCTACTGCGAGAAGCCCCTGACTCACGACATCTGGGAAGCGCGCCAGGTCCGCGAGTTCGCCGCCGCCCGGCCGAAGCTCATCACGCAGATGGGCATCCAAATGCACGCCACCGATAACTACCGCAAGGTCGTCGAGATGATCCGTGCCGGCGCCATCGGTCCCGTTCGCGAGGCCCACGTCTGGGTCTCCCGCGCCTGGGGCCTTCAAAGCGAAGAAGCCGCCAAACGCAATAAGGACGTCGTCTATACCCCCGACCGCCCCAAGGAAGACCAGCCCATCCCCGAATGGCTCAACTGGGATCTCTGGATTGGCCCCGCCCCGTACCGCCCGTTCAACGAAGTCTACGTCCCCGGCAATAAGTGGTACCGCTGGTGGGATTTCGGCAACGGCACCATGAGCGACCTGGGCAGCCACTGGAACGACCTACCCTTCTGGGCGCTCGATCTAAAGTCCCCCCTTACCGCCGAAGCCCACGGCCCGCCCGTCCACCCCGAGATCGCCCCCGCCAGTATGAGCGTCACCTACGAATACGGTCCGCGCGGCCAGATGCCCCCCATCAAACTCACCTGGCACCAGGGCGAATCCAAACCACCGCTTTGGGAATCCGGCGACATC